>JBCBJE010000472.1:0-4910 GCA_038523735.1 Cyanobacteria bacterium J06626_18
AACCGAACGCGATCGCCCTCATCCTCATCATAGTCGTCATAGTCCGTCGGCAAATTAATCTCGTTGGGGCTACCTTAATTGACAAAAGAGAGTGACCGGCGGGCAAAGGCATTCACCGTGTACGAGGTTCGGAAAGGATCACCAGCAATCCAAGGGTCGGTAAAACTGATATCGAACAGGAGGTCACCGCCCGTACTTAGCTGTGTTTCGGCGGAGAATTTCTGGTTGTTGCCGCCAAAATTGTCTTGCCGGTAGCTGACTGTGCCAAACAGGTCGCCCGTGAAGTTAAAGTACCCCTGCCGCTACAGAACCGGTGCTCCGCTCAACCACATTGACTGTGACCGTCACCTTCCGTGGATCCTGCCTCCCGGGGTTCAGCGTCAGGTTGACATCATCAAAGATGCCCAGACCAAACACGCGCTGTAAGTCCGATTGAATCTGATCTTGGCGGAAGACATCGCCTGGTTGGGTCTCGAACTCGCGCGTGATAATGAATTCACGGGTTTTGCCGCGGATGGGGTTTCCTTCCTCATCCTCGTCCAAGCCTTCTTCCGTCAAGAATTTGATTTCAATGTCTTCAATCACCCCTTCCGCAACTTGTAGGGTTACAACACCATCGTCTTGAATTTCAGGCGCTGCAATCACCTGCGCTAGCACGTAGCCATTTTCCTGATACCACTCGTTCAGCTCGACGATGCCATCTTGAAACTCTAGAAGGTTAATAATTTCACCATACTGGGGCGAGAAAATTTCCTCTACGATTTCTTCGGGTAGCACTTGGTCGCCTTCGACCTCAACCCGACTGAGGACAGGGTTGGGCTCAACCAAAAAGGTAACTCGCACACCTAAGGGGGTATCAGTAGGAACTGCCCGGACATTGGCAAAGAAACCGGTGGCAAAAATGCTGTTAATGTCTCGTTGGATCTGGGAACGGGTGGTCGTGCGTCCAGGTATGGTGTCGATTGTGTCGTAAATAGTGTCTTCCAGCTCAGGACTGAGGGGAACCCCAACCTCATCGGTGACAGCGACCTCAGCCACCAAGACTTGGGTTTCTTGAGGAGCTCTATCGACATCGAGTCCACCTGGCTGGGTACCTTCCTCTTCTTCCGCATCCTCCTCGTCTGCTTCGGTGTCCTCAGCGTCCTCTACGGCTTCAGTAGCATCATCCTCTTCAGTTGCGCCCGGTTCTACCGACTCAGTTTCGGTATCGTCCGTGGGATCGGCATCCTGGGCCAGAATTTCCTCCAGTGCTTCCAGTTGCGAGGCGCCAATCGCCGTAGCGTCGGTTGCGACTGTGGTATTGACCGTTTGATCGTCTACTGGCTCGGCGGTTTCCTGCTGTTGCCTCAATTGATGAACGGAGACACTGTCCGGTGCAACAGGTGAAGTCGATAGCTGCAGTGTAGGGGCCTCTGTCCCTGTCGTCTCGCCCTCAGCCGCGATCGCCGCGGCTCCGGCTTCCGCACTCGCTGGGTCCCTTGCTGGGGAGTCGCTGAGCTTATATACGGCAGCTGACGGCTTGGCAGTTTCCTGGACTGGTAGCGTTGCAGCATCAGGTTCGGCGGTAGCGTCAGCCGCTGGCGACTGAGCGCCGGCTGCAGCTGCGCCCGGTGTGACCTCTACCGTTAGGGCAGGAGAAGCGTCAAGATTTGCAACCGAGGAGAGTGTGGGTAGCGAAACCGCTTCGGGAGGGGCGGGCGCTGTCACGAGCTCAGCCACTGCCGCCGTCTGTTCATCAGTCTCCTGTGGCAATGTCGGTAAGGATTGACCACGGGCTTGAGTCGCAAATCCCAGAGTAGCTGAGATTGTGAGAAAGGCTAAGAGACGGGGGGACTGGCGCATACTGCAAGGGGATAGAGGTCGGTTAAGCGAAAAATACGGGACACGCTCTGAAGTCCCGAAGCTCTACAGCGTTCGGGATCTTACACAGTACTTTGCTCGTAAACGGGAAGATTCTACCGCATTGGGTGAATTTGTTTTAATTGACTTGTTCCAGAATTCTCTGCAGCACCTCTTGATAGGCTTCGGCAACTTGACCCAAATCTTTGCGAAAACGGTCTTTGTCTAAAACACGTGCAGATTGATCCGTTTCGGCTTGATCCCAGAGGCGACAGGTATCGGGGCTAATCTCATCGGCCAAAATAATGTTTCCTTTACAGTCGAAACCAAACTCCAGTTTGAAATCCACCAGCGTAATCTGGCACCGCTGGAAAAATGCTCGCAGGCTGCCATTAATTGCAGTGGCTAAGCGGATGATTTCAGCCATGTCGGTTTCGCTAGCCAGCTTCATTGCCCGAATGCGATCGCGGGTCAGGAGCGGATCGCCCAAGTCGTCATTTTTGTAGTAGAACTCCACAAGAGGCGGCTCCAAGGGCTTGCCCAAGGCCATTCCTGTCTGTCGACAGAGACTCCCCGCAGCCAAGTTTCGCACAACCACCTCAATGGGAATAATTGTGACTGTGCGGACGCGCATCTCGCGATCGCTAGGCGTATCAATCCAGTGTGTGGGAATACCCTCCGCTTCGAGGAGGCGAAACAGGTGGGTTGCGATCGTGCAGTTCAGTCGCCCTTTATCCGGAATCTCCCCTAGCTTCTGAGCATTGAATGCCGTCGCATCGTCCTTGAAATAGCTGACTAGAATTTCGGGATCATCGGTTGGGTAAAGGATCTTGGCTTTGCCTTCATATAACTTTTGGCGCTCAGTCATGTTTTCGACTCCACGTTCTCCTGCAAAAACGCAGCAACCTGATCGGTCCAGGCTGTGCGATCAACGGTAACTAATAGCTCGTGCCCTGCGTTGGGGAAGATGGCGAGGGCTTTGGGGCCTTGCAAGTTTTGGTGAAGTTCTTCAATTTCGGTGAGGGTGGTCCAGCGATCGTTTTCGCCATGCAGAATCATGGCTGGAATAACGACGGATTTAGCATAGTTGACAGGATTGTGGAAAAAGCCGTTGTGACCGTGTTGAACGCTACCCCAGAACACGAGCAATTCGGCAATGCCTTTGGTGGGGAAGTTTTGGGCGCGCATGCGGGTTTTGACAGCACTCATCAGATAGGCAAAGGGCAGTTCCAGAATCACGGCGGCTGGCTGCAGCTCGGCCTGATCAGATTTGACGGTTTTCAGGATAGCGGCACTCCCTAAGGAGACACCGTACAACACGTAAGGCTTGGGTAGGTCGATCGTAGCGGCATGCTGTATGGCAGTGACAACATCCTGGCTCTCGCGCATGCCCAGCGTGGTGCTGTTGCCGCTGGAACCTCCCTGCCCCCGAAAGTCCACCATGAGAGCGTGATAGCCCAACTCGTGAAATACCTGGGCAGGGATCATTAATTGATGGGCTTTGTTGCCGCCATTGCCAGGAAACAGCAGCACTGTCCCCTTGGCTTCACCATAGACAGGAATGCGCCACGCTTCCAGCCACTCCTTCTCGTTAATAGGAATTCGCTCGGTGGCGTAATCGAGGCCAAATTCTGACGGCTTGCGAGCATTTGCGGGTTTGGGGGCAAAGGCGAGCCCGGGCAAAATGGAATCATTGAAGTGGGTCAGCGTATAGGCACCGAAGTACGCTAATCCATTCACTAAGATTACTCCGACGGCTAGGAAAAAGAGGATATAGGTACGGATCCGCTTGCTCATCAACCCTGCTACGAGAAAGGCGATGACGCCGATGCCCGCTAGCCAAGCGGCAATAGGGACAAGCGGCAGGTTGCGGAGGTTAAAGGGGGCTTGAGCGGGGGGAATCAGAAGGGCGATCGCGCCTAAGATCAGGACTCCCCACGCGACCACGCCGATCTGCAAGAAAACCAGACGGGTTTTGGAACGGGACCGAATCATGATGACTGCTGAGAACGCTAGAGAGAACGGGGGCGGTGAGCCTTCAGCAGCAGGGAATTGACAACAACAGTGACTGAACTAAAGGCCATCAGTCCGCCGGCTACTGCGGGGCTGAGACTGAAGCCATAGGTTGGTAGCAAAACCCCTGCCGCTGCCGGAATGCCGACGAGATTGTAGGCAAAGGCCCAAGCCAGGTTTTGCCGAATTTTAGCAACAGTTTCACGTCCCAGATTAAGGGCTTCTACAACATTTATCAGTTGATTTCCCATCAGCACCACATCGGCAGCTTCCGCAGCAATATCAGTACCCGAGCTGAGGCTGATCCCAACGTCTGCTTGCACTAACGCCGGGGCATCGTTGATGCCATCGCCAATCAGCGCCACCTGATGCCCTTGAGCCTGGAGGTCGGCAACGGCTTTGGTTTTATCAGCAGGTAACACTTCAGCTGTCACGTCGCTGGCGGCAATGCCCACAGCTTCAGCAACAGCAGCCGCAACGGGCTGACGATCGCCCGTCAGTAGGTGTATGGAGAGCCCCCGATGCCTCAGCGTGGCAATAGTCTCGGCGGCATCGGAGCGGACCGTATCGGCAACGGCCAGGATGCCCAGCACTTGGTCAGCGATCGCCCCATAAACGGCGGTTTGCCCAGCTGGAATTGCATGCATAGCCTCTGTCGCCTCTGGGGGGATGGCAATGCCTTGAGCTGCTAGCCACGCCTCATTGCCAATCCACACACGCTGAGGTTGCTCCTGCCAGCTAACAGTCGCAGCAACGCCGAGTCCTGGCTGGGTCTGAAAGTCTGTCGCGGGGGGCAGAGCGAGTTCTTGAGCTTGGGCCGCTTGCTGGATCGCGAGCGCCAGCGGATGCTGAGTGCCACTTTCAACCGCTGCCGCAATGCGCAGCCAATCTTGCTCGGTGTACGCATCATCCAGAACGCAGCAAACGGTGACTTCGGGTAAGCCTAGGGTCAGGGTGCCGGTTTTGTCGAAGACTACGGCATCAACCTGACTCAGAGCTTCGAGGACATCGCCACCCCGAATCAGCAAACCCTGCTCTGCCCCCAAACCTGAGCCTAC
>JBCBJE010000473.1:0-4904 GCA_038523735.1 Cyanobacteria bacterium J06626_18
AACCAAAACTGTCTGGCAGCCATGCGATCGCACTCACTTGACCAAAGCGCGATCGCACATAGCGCTGTCCATACAAAATCTGACGGGCTAGGGATTCACCCCCAATGACATTCAGTTCTGGCTCAACCCACAGCCCCGCATCAATGGACCAGGTTTCTGTCTGGACAGCCTGCTGGATCTGACGGAAGAGGGTCGGACGATGCGTTTCGAGCCAGTCAAAGAGTGCTGGGCTGGAGTGGGTATAGGTCAGTTCGGGAAACGACTCTTGGAGGGATAGAACGGATTGGAAGGTGCGTTCGGCAGCACGCCAGGTATCTTCCACCGGCCACAACCAGGCGAGATCTAGGTGGGCATGGCCGACGCAGGCAATGTGCCGCTGCTTGATCCAATCACTCAGGGGGAGAAGTCGCTGCCGCAGGGCTGTTAATTCGCTCTGGAAGGACTCCCGATTAGCGACTTTTGACCAATCTAGAGAGGCGATCGCCGCTGCAATTATCTTTAACTTCTCAGGAGCTAGCTCAGCTGCGTACGTTTTCAAAACGGTCAGCTCATCGGCAATAAAGCCGGGTTCCGGGAATTCTGCTGGAGGGGCTTCGTAAATCACCTCAGAACGGACCAATGCTCCATCGTCGTGGCCTGGACTTACCAGATGCAGGGCAACCGTAAACGTATCGCCAGGAGTCACGCGATCGCTTAGCAAAATGCGTCCAAAACAGTCGAATAGGTCTCCTTTCTGAACGCAATTACCGTTCACATAAATTTTGGCCGCATCGGCCCACCAAGTTAGTCCCAGGCGTAGCGACAGTCCAGTTAAGGGAAATGCCTCCAAGGCATCTGGAACTGTGATTTGCTGACAGAGCCACAACGATTGTCGTCCCTTGGGCCAAGCAAGGTGTCCCTTGTGATTTAGCGATGCGATCGACCAGTGTTGCCAGTTCGCGGGGTCTGGTACGTGTGCCGGATCGGCCTCGATCGAATGACGCCAGCCAGACTGCTGCGATCGCTGAGTTAGTGCTCTAAGGCGCGTCGCCGCTGCTGCGATGGACGTGCTCAACACGGTAGGGGCAGCAGTTGAAAAATCAGCAGTTGACATCGTAAAACTCGGGGAAATCTTTGATATCTTGATTCATCAAGAGAAAAAGGAACCTAATCTTTCGTAAAACGGTCATTGCCTCTCGGCTCAGGACTCTGTCTGCAGTGTCCGTGCCGTTTGGCGATATGATAACCATACCGATTGCCGTCTATGGTAGGAAGTCTCCCATGTTGACCTTAAAGATTGTTGTTTATATCGTCGTTGCTTTTTTCGTTGGTCTGTTTATCTTTGGCTTCCTGAGTGGAGATCCATCTCGTAACCCAGGTCGTCAAGACTTTGACTAAGCGATCGCTGCTAGCACTCTCAGAGCACTGATAGTTAGGCCAAATCAGCTGTCAGCACTCTCAAAGTGTTTGTGTAATAGCGATTTTTCAGTTCTTTTGGAGCTTTGTCCCCGAAAGCTGATACCTTTTAAAGCCCGCTGGTCGGGCTTTTGTTTTGAATGCGCGGCTATCTATGCCCTATCCGACGCCTCCCCCAGAGCCACCTTCGATTATCCAAACGGTGCCCCTGCCCGAGTCTCCAACAAGTCCTTCGGTAGGAGAGGCTTTGGCACTTCAAAAAGTTGCCAAGCAGCCGCATCAGCCTGACGGACGCTCTTATGGGGAAAGCGAAATCGCCGTCAGCAGCTCGGCCGAGGCGATCGCTGCCACAGTTGTACCAGAGGCCCCTTCAACTTCACCTGCAGAGCAAGCTTTGTCTTCGCCTCTGCGCTCTGAATTCTCCGTAGAGCCATCCGTCACACAGGAAATCGAGCCCCAGCCTTCGGAACCGGAGTATACAAGCGCCTCCTCATTGGCTCCCGTTTCCTCGCCGGAATCTATTCCCCTAGCTGCTGTTCCCCAGTTTGCCACTCCAGAAACACCGTCGTTGCATCCCACATCGACGCCTGAAAGCACGGACTCATCGCCCCCTGCAGCGCCAGCTGTGGACTCTCCACGCCCCAATGCCGAATCTGCCACTGCAGCGACGCTGGTCATCAACTCTTCCCACCCAGAGCTAGCGTCAATTCCTCCGTCATCTCAGCGGCCCTTGCCCCCGCTGCTTCCAACCACCCTGCCTTCCCTGAATTCAGTGTCCGCAACCAGGGAGACGGGTTTGCATCCACTCGAGTTAGGGCCTATCGATATTTTGGTCCCAGACTTAAGTCAGAGGACTGTGGGCAAAAGGGCAAACGTTCAGCCTGACATAGCGAATTCAACTTTACTCCCATCTTGGGCTGTACCGTTATCTCAGAGCTCATCGCTGCACCAAGGGGGTTCACAAACGCCAAGTGTTCCTTCCCCTCAGATCGCGCCACTGCAACGAGTCGGATCTCTCACTTCACTGCGATCAGAATCCTCGCGATTCCCGGTATCTGCAACTCCTAATAAAGGGGGACCGTTTTCGTCATCACAGTTTGGTGCCGTGGAACGCCCAGATTTCCCAGCGCCGGCTCCCAACATTAGCTTTCCTAGCTCCTCCCCCATTCCGCCCCTGTCGCAAGTCGTTGAACTGCCACCGCTTGCTTCTGAGACTCTTCTAGCCACAACGCCTGCTGCCCCAGACAATAGCCCACAGCCCACAGCGGTAAATCTGACTGATGTTGCTTCGGTGCTACCATCCGCCGCACCCGCTTCTACACCGATCCCACCGCTGTCCCAGGTTATTCTGTTACCCTCTCTTCCCGGGGAATACGCAACGACTCCCATTCCTGTCACACAAGACATTGGTCTGCAGGTATCTTCATCAGAGCGCACCGAAGCATCCTTTCTGAGCGAGGAAACCAGTTCTTCGCTTTCAGGGCACACACGTCTTTCAGGGCGTAAAAATAGTGTCGCGGCAGTGCCTACGACTTCAGCCATGGCTCAACTCCAGACTAATGAACGGCTTTATGTCTGGGGTGCACCTCTCGCTGAGGCAATTTTGACTGATATAGCTCCGCAGGCGCAGATAGTTGAGCCCGACTCTGGTGACCCTGATATCGATCTTGATCCCGATGCCAGCGATCGCCCTATACCCAACGATGAGCTTGATAGTAGCCCTGACAGTGAGCTTGGGGATGACCTCGACGACGAACTGGATATTCCCGAACGGGGCAATGAAGCCAGTGATGACCTGGATGATGAGTCTCTCGAAGATGAGTCCATTGATGACGAACCTAGCGGTGAGTCTAGTGATGACCTCGACGGTGAATTAGATCCGGAGGACGCCGATCCGGAGGACGCCGATACCGACGAGGCAACTTCACAGTTTCCCCGTGCTGCTAGCCCAGAACCCTTCTGGCACAACGGTGCTGTTACTAACGACGGCATTCTCCTGATGCCTTCGGAGCCTACCAATCAGCCTGCAGCTCCGTTGCGACTGACTGCCGATTACCAAGAGTTTGAACCGCTGCGCCAAGTTGTAACTGCCAGGGGAGACGTCGTGTTGCAGTTAGGCAATGGCGTACTGGTGGCTGATCGGCTGTGGGCTAACCTATTCAATCGCTATGTCTTGGTTGATGGGAACGTCGTTTTTCGTCAGGGTGAGCAGTTCATCGAGGGTGAGCGAGGGGAATATAACCTGTTACAAGGGCAGGGCAGTTTGTTTGAAGCCAGTGGTACGTTGTTTATACCCGATATCGGCAATGACTTTGCTACGATCACGTCTGGCGAAGAGGCTGAACCAGTCTCTGCCGAGGACGTCCGGCGCGAGGATCCGATTACTGGCGTCATTCCAACGGGAGGCATCACTTTCGGTACAGGCAATGCTGGGGGAGTGGCGACAACTGCAGGCGGTGATGGCATCCGTCGTGTGCGATTTGAGGCCGCTCAAGTTGATTTTGATGCTGAGGGCTGGGTCGCCCGCGATGTCAGGCTGACAAATGATCCCTTCTCACCCCCTGAGTTAGAAATCAGAGGTGACACTGCTACGCTGACGCCTCTCAATGAACTCGAAGATGAACTCGTCATTGAGAATCCTCGCTTAGTCTTCGATCAAGGCTTTTCGCTGCCCCTCCTACGCTCTCGCTATATCTTCCGCCGCGGCGACGATGCTGCCAACCCGCTGGCATTTGGTATCGGCTTTGATGGTGAAGACCGGGGTGGTCTTTTTATCGAACGGTCTGTCACGGTGGCTACTACACCCCGCTGGGACTTTCGCGTAACGCCCCAGCTATTGGTGCAGCGGCTGGCGCGAGAAGATGACGAGGGGGTATTTGCCAGCAACTTCGGGTTAGTAGCTGACTTGAATGGACAACTCAGCCCAACCACAACCCTGAGAGCTACGGCTGATTTTTCGGGACTGGATCTTGATAACTTTGAAAATCGGCTACGTGCTAGTGTGCGTCTGCGGCAGCAGTTAGGACAGCACACGCTCAACTGGGAATACAGCTATCGCGATCGCCTCTTCAACGGCTCCTTGGGATTCCAAAATGTTCAAAGCAGTCTGGGGGCAGTTCTGGTCTCTCCCCGTTATGTTCTTGGTGATACTGGCATCGTCTTGAACTACCAGGTAGGCGCTCAGTACATCACGGCCCTCACGGATCGTGATGACTTACTCCAGCCATTCGAAACCCAGGAACTGGTGAGCCTCGGGCGATTTCAAGGTAACGTTAGCCTGCTCAAGGTTTTTACTCTGTGGCAGGGTCGCCCCCTCCCCCGAACACCCGATCAGGGACTGAGATTTACTCCCAATGTTGTAGTGCCTAATATCCAGCTAATTCTAAGGGGACAAGGTACCTACAGCTATTACACCAGCAACGACACTCAAGAAAGCTTGTCTGCAAGTATTGGCATTACAGGACAATTAGGACATTTCTCAAGGGATTTCTTAGATTCGACAACTTTTA
>JBCBJE010000474.1:0-4894 GCA_038523735.1 Cyanobacteria bacterium J06626_18
GGGGCCGGCAATGATGTCCTCGGCGGCGGTATCGATGCCGATACCCTGACCGGCGGCAGCGGCAGCGACACTTTCCGCTACCTGATTCTGCCCCAGTCCACACTAGCCAATGGCTTCGATGTCATCACCGACTTGGCGATTGGCACCGGCGATGATGCTGATGTTCTCAATGCCCCCGAAGCGGTCAGTGCTTCCAATCTGCTGCAGGCAGGTGCCATCAGCGCCCTCACTGAAGCCGGTATCCAGTCGGTGTTGAACATCACCAACTTCACCGGCAATGGTGCCGCAACCTTTACCTTGGGTGAGCGCACCTTCATCGCTCTCAACGATACGGTTGCAGGGTATCAGCAAGCTACCGATGGCCTCGTCGAAATCACCGGCTACAGTGGCAACCTGACCAGCTTGGCGATCGCTGGCAAGCTGAGTCAAGACACCTTGGTGGGCACGAACAGCGATGACTTCATCCAGAGCCCGAGTGCGAACAATGCCCTCTCTGGTGAAGGGGGCAATGACACCCTGCGCGGCAATGCCGGCAGCGATACCCTGCGCGGAGGTGAAGGGGATGACGTGTTGATTGGCAGTCGGGGCTTTGACCTGCTCATGGGCGGGGCCGGCAACGACTTATTGGGCGGTGGCTTTGATGCTGATACGCTCACCGGTGGCAGTGGCAGCGATACCTTCCGGTATCTAGTAGCGTCACAGTCGCGCTTGGGTGAGATGGATGTCATCACGGACTTAGCGATTGGCACCGACATCATTGATGGGGTCAACACGGTCAGTGCCGCTGCAGTCAATCAGGCCGGCACGGTGTCGAGTTTGGATACAGCAGGCATTCAATCAGTACTGACGGAGAATGCCTTTGTTGCCCATGGCGCAGCGACGTTCCGCATGGGTGAGCGGGACTTCTTGGCGCTCAATGACGGGGTTGCAGGCTATCAGCAAGCCACCGATGGATTGGTGGAAATCACCGGTTACACAGGTGACTTGGCCAATCTCGCCATCGCCTAATCGCCTCACCGGCCAGAACCCTGGTTCCTAAACAGCGACCGACAGCAATCGATGCTGTAACCCAAGGAAACGGGGATCTGTCTCATATGCTCCGAGGAATTGGGGGTCTCCCAAGGCACCCTTGCCCAATTCTTCGCCAGACATCTCCTTAGCCGGAGAACATCCTCCTCTATGACCTAAAGCCCGATGCCAGTGTTGTTTGCAGCTTCACTCGCATTGGGCTTTTGTTTTTATCAGAACTGTACTGTCTACACCACAATACTCTTGGGAAGAGTCGGTAAATCCCATAGCTTTGTCGAAGAACGCCTTTCAAAAGCGCCTGCGGCTTATCTATACTGCTCACCAGTATTCGTATGCAGAACTATCGCTAAACGTCTGTCCATCCTTCCCAGCGTTTCAGCAAGGGCTGTTAAAAATGAACTACTCATGGCTACATTATGGGAAATATTACGGGTGAACCGTACATTTCAGCATCGACGGTGAATTAACTTTCTCCTGATTAGCTCCTGAGCCGAGAGTAGATCCTTCTATGGGAGGGACAAGTGCTCTCGGAAATCATTCTATACAGGGCTTAACGGCCACAATATCAACCTTTTTGTTAGTATGATTACCATTTCAAGCAATATCTGACGGCTTGAAAACTGCGGCTTTGCCCCCTTCCGCTAACTTTGCACTTCTCAACGCCCAGCTCACAAACATGATGTTTTCCAAGCAACTCATTTCGGTTGGTCTCTGTACTCTAGGGTTAGCTACCGTCAGTCTACCGGCAGTGGCGCGCCCAGAAATTGCAAGTGGTGATCAGTGGTTAGAGGGTATCAGCCAAAATACCTGCTTAACCCGCGCGGATGATTTCATCAGCGAACTGGATGTCCCCGCTGACATAGGCGAAATTGATCGAACCGGTTATTTTGATGACGGTGTCTTCCGAATTCTTTGCTACAGCGGCGGCCCAGATTCCAGCATGCTTTTAGTCTTTACGTCTCACAACACTAGCGCCGATGTTGCGGCCCAGTTCATGCAGTTCGCCCTAGAATCAATCTCGCAGACCTCTAGCGATGCAGCTGTGATTAACTGAGCCGTCACACCTAACAGCAGAAGCACTTCAATGCCTGTCAAGTGGTTAGCGCAGCCAGCCCTCGGTGATAAATGGTCTGAGCGTATTCAGTCCATAAGCCCTGCCCCCAATAACGGAAGCAACTCGTTTCCAACAGCAGTAGATGGAGCAGGGCACGATGATACGCAGCTGAGCGATGATCGCCCCAAGCTTGGTCTTGACTAACCTCATGGAAACGTGCACTTAACCTTTGCAGGGGCTGCATAACATTGTCGTAACCTTGGACCCAGCTACGGTCATTGGTCCAGGATGCACCCTCCATCTGAAAACTGGAGTCACGCTGCTGAATAGCCGCGATCGCCTGCTGTATGGCTTCAGGCGTCGCGGTTTGCCCAACCTGCTGCCAAAGACGACACTGACCAGCTGCTTGGCATGTAGGCAAGTCTTCATGCCGAACACCCGCAGCTTCTAGAAGCTCCAGATATTCAGTCCCTACGCAACCAACCGTTCCCATGCGATCGCTACTGTGCTGTCGCATTTCGTGCCAGGTCCGTTTGAAGGCGCTGGGGAATTCATTCATCATGACGCCTCCATTTTCGCCGTCACTTATTTGACTCACGAGAGGCGGCACAGATACAGTGCCAATTGTTTGAGGTTGCAGCGTTTTCGCTTCCCAAAACGGCTGCATTTGACCCACCAACTTAGTGTCAGAACCTTGGGTTTTAATCAATGTCGTGATCGTTACTGTTTCCCCCTGCGAGTTTGTAGCAATTAGACGATGAGGTAAATGAGGCTGGCTTAAAGGTTCGCCGGTCAGTGTTTCGACCGTATGCTCTTGCACTAAAAGCCACTGGTACCCACAGTCTAGTAGCGCTTTGACGAAAGCATAGAGCGTATCAGGGTGGTTAGGTAGGTGCATTTCTGGGGGCGAAAACCCGCGCACTCGAGCTAAAGCCTCCCAACCAAATAAGGCTGCAAAGTGATGCTGCCATGCCCGCATATGAAGCTCAAAATCGGGAATCGGTGTAGAAGGGACAACCGCATGGCCCCAAAAGGTTCCTAACCACTCCACATAGGGCCGATAAGTCGCATCGCAGGTAATGCGGCGTAGCTTATCAAGAATGTCATGCCGCTCCATCTGCTGAAAAGCCCACAGTAATGTTCCTGAATAGTCCAGCATCACGCGAGGATTACAGCCTTGTTCCACTAGTTCTGGAATGAAATCGCCCATGCGGGCATAGCAGTAGGCAAAAGGTCCGGCATTGTGATTATCCCCGTCGTAAGGATGCTCGAACATGTACTGCAAGTTGCTGATGAGCTGCCCATCATGTCCAGCAGGAATCGTCGGCTGATGCATATGGAGGGCGATCGCAAACCCTGCTGAAATATCAGACAACCGCAGGTTTGTACGCCCTAGAAACACTGGCTCAGTTGATTGGGTTGTCGCTCGAATGCGATCTTCCCAGCCAGCCAAGGGGGGCATTCCGTCAATCAAGTCCGGTAAATGATTGGGAACAAGGGGAGCAGTAACAACCATAGAATTTCCGATGCCTGAAAACTTCCCCCAGTTTCGCACTCCACCTAGTTAATTCAGCTTTTCCTATACGGTTTATAAATTTTCGTTACTTAGTTTTGAGCTGCTAGATACCCCCAGACATAGGCCGATGGTCCAATTGACTGAAACACAGTGAACTCAGTCATGGCGACATTGAGGTGAACATCTACATAGGCTTCGGCAGTGGGCCACGCATTCGGTTCGGGAAACATGCGGTCTTTCAGCATTCGTTTCGTAAACCAGTAATTACTGTATCGCGGTCGCGAGAGATCAATAGGGCCATATAGTGTAATTCCAGGCGGCGGGGTAACTCCTAAAATGCGCTGATCCGCAATCAAAGGATTTTGAGGACTGCGTTCTCCTAATCCCGTTGTGTAGACCAAATTGTCTGGATTAGCCCCTAAAGGAAATTGAGTCGCCCTCAACGTGGCCTCCAGATACTGGCTATCTTGTTCCAAATAATGGGCTCGCACAAGCGTCATCGCCTCGCCAGGCGACCCCAAACTAATACCCCAGCCCACAGGTGCCCGCAGATCTTCTTTAGTCCACTGAAACCCAGTCTGGGTAGTCAACTCAGCAATCCTATCAGCTTGGCGCAGCAAAGCTTGGCGAGCATTCGCTTGGACATTGGGATCAATCCCTTCGCGGACCATACGCGCATAGAGAAACGCCGCATCCGTTTGTTCAAACTTTTCCCATCGGGCCAGGCGCTGATTCTCCTCAGTGAAGGCAGTTGTTTCTAGAAAGACCTGATGCCAGCGGTCTCTAGCGGTGAGTCGCCAAAGCCAAAGCGCCGCTAAATTACGCGCATCGCTCACCTGAAACGGCCAGCCTGCTGTTGGCGCATCGGGAAACTGACGCTCCGCATAAAACATGGCTTGCAGGGCACTCTCTTGATAAATCGCAGCCTTCTGAGGGTTGAGATCTTGCAGTACGTAAGCTGCCTGAGCCGCCGTGGCCACATACTGGTATGTAGACCAAACATCAGGCGCATAAGCCATCACCTGGAGCGACTCTTGCCAACTGGCTTCGCCAAACTTGGGATGTGCTGCTGACTCAATACCACCAGGGACACCACCGCCTGGCTTTTGTAGCCGTCGGAATAGATCAACTGGCCACAGCGCTTCGTCGACCACATCCGGCAAACGATTGTTAGACTCGGGAATATTGAGCCTAACTGAAGCCATTTTTTCGGGAAAAAGTTCGGCTAATTCTAGCAGCGATCGCGCTACAGCCAGGTGTTGAATGCGACGGTCCCAATCCCCCGCATCAAAATA
>JBCBJE010000475.1:0-4888 GCA_038523735.1 Cyanobacteria bacterium J06626_18
CCCTACCTGAGCGTCAATTTGGCGTTGGCCCC
The DNA here is from genome assembly GCA_038523735.1 of Cyanobacteria bacterium J06626_18. Lineage (GTDB taxonomy): Bacteria > Cyanobacteriota > Cyanobacteriia > Phormidesmidales > Phormidesmidaceae > SIO1E4. Next base: position 33 of record JBCBJE010000475.1, read on the forward strand.
AGGCTCGAGATTGTTCAGGTAGGGCTGAACACGCTGATTTTGCTACTGGAACTGTACCGCCACGGTCGGTTATTGGTACAGGCGCGATCGCTCCCACCAGAAGAGGCCGAGCGGTTTCTCTTCTTCCATCCCTGCAGTAATGCCAGCTATGAGCAGTTTGATGCTCAGCACCTGCTGAAGATCCTGGGCGCTAGTCAGTGTTTGGGACCGGACACGTTTCGCGATCATGTCGGACCTTTCCTCAATGGGATTGATCTGCGGGGGGCTGACCTGAGCCATACGGATCTTGCGGGGGCTAACCTTTACAATACCGATCTCCGCAGTGCGAACCTGAATCGGGCCACCCTGCGTGAAGCCATCCTGACCTACGCCAACTTACGGGGTACCAATCTTAACGACGCCAGCCTGCGGGGGGCGAACCTGCAAAATGCTCACCTCCGGAGTGCCCAGCTCTTTAGCGCTGATCTCTTTGAGGTAAATTGCCAGAATGCCAACTTAAGCTCTGTAGACCTGCGCCGGGCTCGACTCACCAATGCCATCTTCAGCAATGCGGATATGAGTCAGGCCAACTTCACCAGTGCCGATCTGCGCAGCTCACGCTTCTGTGAAACGAATCTTAGAAGCGCGATTATGCAGCAGGTGAATCTGGCCGATGCTGACCTCAGTGGCGCGAACTTGAGTAATGCGGATTTGAGCGAGACAACCTTGCGGCGATCGCAGCTTTCCGGTGCTATCCTGCACCAGACAAATCTTAGCGGTGTCAACCTTAGCGACACCGATTTGAGTGGGGCTAACCTCAGCGGGGCTAACCTCAGTGACGCCAATCTCAGCGGGGCGCTTTTGGTCGGCACAGATTTGAGTGGAGCTAACCTCAAAGGAGCGAACTTCCATAAGGCTGACCTCAGTGGGGCCAATCTGGAAGGGGCACAGTTTAACAACACTAGCTTTGACGGTACTAACCTTAAGGGGGCCAACCTCAGGGGAACGAATCTGAGTGGTCTGGATCTAGATAGCGCCAATCTGAGTGAAGTGGATTTGCACGGCACCAACTTCAGTCACGCCATTCTCCGCAGTGCGCTCTTCACGAATGCCCTTTTCTACGCAACAGATTTCAGCAGCGCCGACCTCCGCAACACGGATCTCAGCGGCACTAGCCTGATTGGGGTCACCTTATTTGAGGCGAACCTATTTGAAGCCAACCTGAGTGAGGCTGACCTGAGCGGGGTCAATCTGTTCCAAGCCAAGCTGGTGAGTGCCAACCTCACGGAGACAAACCTCAGCGGCGCTAACCTGAGCCGCGCCAACTGTTTTGAGGCAGACTTCAGTAACGCTGACCTCAGCGACGCGGATCTATTTGAAGCCAATTTGGGGAACGCCAATCTGCAGGGGACCAAGCTGGTCGGGGCCGATCTCCGCAGCGCCAACCTGTTTGAAGCGGTTTTGGTGGACTCGAACCTTGGCCATACTAATTTGTTCAAAGCTATCCTCAGCAACGCCAATCTGCAAAATGCCCACCTCGGCGGTGCCAACTTCGACAGCACTGACTGCACCAGTGCGGACCTGACCGAGGCTATTTTCCTCAGCGAAGCGGGAGCGATCCAGTGGGATGAGAACACGAGCTGGGATGATGTCGAGGGGCTGGATACGGTGATTGGCCTGCAGGAGGTTCTGGATCGGCGTTTGGGGACATCGTCGTCGGATCCGGCTGAATCGGATTTGTTGTTTTAGGCGATCGCATCTCCTCATATCCCGCCCCGGAATAGAATTCCAGGGCTCATCGGCAAAATCCTCTTTAGAGGATTGGCGATGAGCCCTGTCCCGACGGGACATCCGGTCTGAGCCCGGCCATTTCAATGCCGGGGTTCCCGAATATCCATATCCATATCCAATTGCACGCCCGGTCATTCCAAACCCAAACCTCAAATCCCATTTGTTCGCATTCCATCCCCTATTTGGGCAAGTTAGCGGAGGATGCATTGTTTCAGGAATTGAGCAATGGCGTTGTGGCGGCTCCATTGTCATTTGGTTTGGTCAACCAAATATCGCGCTCCCATCATCGCTCCCAGTTGGGAGGCCGATTTGTATGGCTACATGGTCGGTAAGGCGGTTAGCCTGGGCTGTATTGTTCATGCGATCAACGGCACCGACGATCACATCCATGTGGTCGCTTCAATTCCACCGACGATCGCGATCGCCGATTTTGTGAAAAGACTTAAGGGTAGCAGTTCACGTTATCGCAATCAGGTGACATCATCCAGAACAGGACGCTTCCAGTGGCAAGCCAGCCATGGGGCGTTTTCAGTAAGTTGCCGTCAGCTTAAGTGGGCGATCGCCTACGTCGAGAATCAGAAACAACACCACGCCCAAAATCAGATATGGCCTGCTCTAGAGCCAGTATCGGATTAAGAATTTGTTTGAGGAAAAGACAAACGTTTACTCCTAATTATTGACCCTTAACGAATAACAAATCACAAGCACGAATAACGGTCTAATTCCCCGCTACCTCTTATCTACCCATATCTCCCCGGCTCACAGAAGTCTTCGTCTAACCCACACCGCCGCCAAAGAATCAAATTCTCTGGCTCCATCGCTCAAGTCCCTTCAGGACTGCATCCCGGATCAATCAGACAGGCTATTACTGTCGGGTGTTTAGTAAGGCAATCCTCTTGCAGAGGACTTGAGCTAATCAGCGGTGGGTTTTGAAACCATCGCGGTATGAAGAGTCATATCTGGTTCGAGATGTGTGTACACGGTAGCTCCCCGGCTCCATCACTCCCTATCTTCCCGCTTCCCCGATCCATAGGCTAGTCTTTGGGAAAGTTTGATACGTTAATCCCATGCCGAGTCGTCTCTGGAAGTTTCTGACCACAGATATTCGTGATCTGGTCTTGCTTGACACAGTTGATGAAAGTGTAGATACAGCAGAGGCGGTGCTGGGGCTGGCAGAAGCATTGGCTGAGGAAGGACCGAAGATTCAAAAGCTGGCTCCTCTTGTCACTCAGCTAGATTCTTTGTTGGATGTCCTGAACTCGCCACTGGGTAAAATCGCTGAGGCGAGTTTACCGTTTGTATCAATTGGGACGGGACTTCTTAAGTTTTATCTGGAAACTACGAAGCAGGAACCAACGGTTGCCCAAAGTGTTGCGGTGGTTAGTCAGGCAGCTTATCTGGAAACGGTTAAGACGTTTCTGGAGCAGCCAAAGCTGAAGAATTGGCTGGCGAAGATGGGAAAGAAGCCTGCGTCTGACCTGGTTAAGGAAAAGCTCAAAAAGCTTGAATCTGTTGAATTGGGTGATACCGAAGCCCGTCGTGCGCTGCTATATTTCCACGAATCAAAACTGGCTTTAGCTTACAACGAGGTGTTGATTGCCCGATTGGTTGAGTTAGGGGCTAAAACTGAGCAGGCAACGAAGTTCGCTGAAAAACGGGCACGAGAGACCAATCGCATCATGCTGCAGACGCTAATAAGCCAGAGCGACAGTGTCAAAGCACTAGTAGAGTGGTATCGCATTGGCGGTAATGCAGTATTCGAGAAGTATTTCAGCATCGATACCTATCTCGAAGAATGGATCGCCCCCCGGCCCCACGAAAAGGTATTTGCTGAATCCTTTTCTTTCAAAGATATTTATGTGCCCCTGAAGGCGCAGCCGCTAACCACGGCTGGAGTGGTCAATGAGAACAAAGAACCTGTGGTGCTGGAGCAGTGGGCACGAAAACTATTGAACGACGACACTCAGAGGGATCGGGTGATGTTTCTCCAGGGGGGACCGGGGCGAGGCAAAAGCGTATTTTGCCGCATGTTTGCCGATTGGGTTCGTCGTCACGAGCATCCTCGTTGGACACCGATCCTGATTCGCCTGCGAGATGTCTCGGTGCTCTCGAAAGACTTTGAGGAAACTCTAGCCAAGGCAGTAGATAGAGATTTTGCCAAGACTGATTCCGGTTGGCTAACAGATCGCCATGTCAATTTTTTGTTTTTGCTGGATGGCTTTGATGAGCTGTTGATGGAAGGAAGGACTACCAGCGGATTAGATCACTTTTTGGATCAGGTAGGGCGTTTTCAGGAACAGTGTGCTCGTAACTCAGAGAAAGGACATCGGGTATTGATTACGGGGCGGACTTTGGCGTTGCAGGCGATCGAGAGTCGCATGCCTATCAATCTGGCGCGGATGGACATCCAGCCTATGGATGATGAGCTACAGCAGCAGTGGTTTTATCGCTGGGGTAACTTGATTGGCCACGACAAAGCTCATCTAACAGAAATTTTGCAGAATCCTCACTGGCCTGACCAAGCACGGGAGTTAGCACGAGAGCCACTGTTGCTATACCTGCTATCGGCTATGTATCGTGATGGTGAACTACGATTGGATATGTTTGAAGGAGCAGACGGCAATGCCGCCAAAATTCTGATTTATGAGCGCACGTTGGATTGGGTACTGACCAAGCAGCGAGCTGAGGGTTACCGCCGCAATACTCATAGCCAAACAACGGTTGTAGCTCGTAACTTGAATCCAGATATTACTGAACTTGCACCCGAGAACGTACGACGAATTTTGCAAGAAGCGGGTCTGTGTGTGGTGCAGTCCGGTATGGAGTTCGCCAGTATTAAGGCGATTGAAGATCGCCTCACCCAAGACACTGCTGCCAAAGCCTTTTTGGCAGCGGCTCAAAAGCGTTTAAAAACAGGCGATACGCCACTCCGGAATGCTCTAGCTGCGTTCTACCTCCAGGAAGGGCAACAAGGCGAAGGCTCAATCGAATTTATCCACAAGAGTTTTGGCGAATTCCTCTGTGCCGAGCGCATTGTTAATAGCTTGATTGACGTTTGCCAACCTGGACGTAACCGCGAGTATGAC
>JBCBJE010000476.1:0-4885 GCA_038523735.1 Cyanobacteria bacterium J06626_18
AGTTGCCTTCTATTGACAAAGCTGTTTAGATTTATGACCTGCAGGCTGTTGCAGACAGACAGCTCAAAAACCTTTTCACTAGTCCACTGCGTGGAATTTCGGGCGACTCACAGACGGAATCGTTAATGATGCTACACCTTTAACAGTCGTTTGGCGACTCTCGTACAGGGTCTGAGCGTTTTCTCACTTTGATAAAACAACCTCAGGGAGGTTTCGGCATATTGCCCTGATAGAGGATAAAGATGGAACTTAGCTCATTATTTCCATTTTTGGCTAGGTTAGTGCAACCCAAATGGAGACCAATCTATGAATGTCCGCGAAGGAAAGGATTGAGCTGACATGGCTGGTCGAGGCAGCAACTGTCGAGCAAAGTTGCTAGCCCCTCAACCGATGTGCTCAGGTGCGTCCATCCTATTGGGGGAAATTCGACCACTGCCACGATAGGCAACGTCATTCGTGTCCGCTGTATCATTATCAACCCGGCCACTGCCGCGGTGGGCCAGCGTCGGATCGATGGGCTCAGAGTAGCGACCAGTGCCACGGTAGGCGATCGCACTTTCAGATTGCTGTTGCTTGGAAACTAAACGAGTCTGAACGTGTTCTGTATTGGCGGAAAGTGTAGATGCACTCAGACAACTCAGTGTTGCTGCAGCCAATAAATAGCTAGCCAGATGGCGTAAAGAAAGCATTGTTTGAAACCCCTTTGTATGCCTCTATCTCCTGTTTCAAAGGGGGTAATCATTCCTCAGGAAGGTTTGTCTGCGTATAAGTTCGGATCTAGCAGACTTTACGCGATTTTAACCACTCGAAGCCAGCTCGCAGCCCAGTTGGGCTGGCCGGTTACGCTGATCTTCTGCCCATTCCTAAGGCTCTGGAATTGCTGATGGATTAGGGGATGCAAGGTCACTAAATTAAGTGAATTTGTTGCCGATAACCGCAGCTGAATTTGTTTATTTTGGTCATTCATCTTAACTTTAAGAACCCCTTCAAAAGTAATGGGAAATGACTTATTTTCTGGGGACAATTCCAACTTCTGGCACATAAACATACCGTCATGTCCACTTATTGGATAACTCTCTGGACGAGTTTGGTAGTGTTGCTGCTGCGATCGCCAATTTGGGTCAGTCGGCGGCAAACCATCCAATAAGGGAACGATGGCAGCAGGTGCAGTCGGTTCATGGATCAAGGCCGTCTGCAAGGCTTTGACCGGTAAATTACGGGGTTGATAGCCTTGCTCAATGCAGAGGGCTGCGGCCATGCCTGCGGCCTGTCCTATCCCCAGCACCACAGGCTGTAGCCGAGTGGCTCCGTTGGCGATATGAGACACGGACAGATTTTTGTCACAGACTAAGAGTCCATCTACTGCAAGCGGCACAAGTGCCTCGCAGGGCAGGGCGAAGGGAGTCCCGGTCCAGCGTCCGCCCCAGTAAAGGGATTTGGGCTGTAGCGGCAGGGTAAAACCGGGGTAGTGGTGATCGTTGGGGTAATTGCCGATCGCGATCGCGCTCATTTCACCGTTCTCATTTATCGGTAGCTTAGCGACCTGCCCCCCCGGCTGGGGCAGAATATCCAGCTCAGTCACGGTAGTCAGGCCCACCAAGCGCCGACTTTCGCGGTAGTAGGGTTGTAAGGCAAAGGCACCACCTCCTAGCCGACCTGGAAGCTTAGGAAAGGTATCCGTCGCCAGTCCATAGCGCTGTCCTAGTTCTGTTTGAATAAAGTGGGCAAAATTCTGGCTATGAGCGATCGCCTCCTCAGCCCATTGCTGGCGCGATTTCTCGCCTTGCAGCAGGCGTTGCAGGTTGACGCCGTAATCGTTGCCTTGCTGGGGCCAGTTGAGCATAAACCGTCGCCGCGGCAATCGCCCATAGGTCAAAAACGCTTCTGTCCCGTAGCCTGCCCAAGCACCTGTAAAGTGGCTTGGATCATAGTTTGTTGTGGATGAGACAAGCGGCGCAACGGTTCCTTCGCCCTTGTCCTGCAGCATCGCTACCCAGGTAGGAGCTTGGACGGGATAGGTCTGGGTCAACTGGTAGCGTGGGTCTGTAGGGTCATCTAACGTTTTGGGTGCGCTCGGTTCCCCAAAAGTAGTTTGGTCTTCCCAGCCCCAGCGGTAGGGAACCTCGCCAAGCGCAAGCAAATCGCCTAGCTCTGTGCCATCGATTGTAATTCTGGCCCGAATGGTGAGGTCATCAAAACAGACACCCAAAATGCGATCGCCCTCTTTGAGAACCTGCCTGGGCACCTTATCTGCTATCCAGCGTAAGTTAGGGAGCGCCTTGACCCAATCGGCAAAAATCGCAGCTCCGATGTGGGGTTCATAGGTGAAGAAGCTCACCCAAGCGTTATCTAGACCGCCCGGCTGTCGCCGCCATAGTTCTCGCAAAAACGCGCCCCATATGCCAGTCTGAAAAGCGCATAGTTCGTTACCGTCGGGAGCGACGACGCCTCCTGCAGTCAACATTCCCCCTAACCAGGGCAGCTCACTGACGAGGATGGTCGCGGCCCCCCGTCGGGCAGCTTGAATGGCGGCTGCAGTTCCCCCTGTGCTGCCGCCAACGACTAAGACATCAGCACTTAATGCTTCCATATTCAATCTGCTTCCCTACAACAAATAGGCATGGCTTATGGATAGGTTGCGATAATGTGTTCCCTTCTCATCCCGAATGGGGTAGGCATCTTAAGGTCTCTAAACATAAACTTAAGGATATGGATTAAAGCAGAATCATAGAGAATCACCGAAGGGACATTGAGTTGGCTAGCATGCCGCTTTGAGCATCGCGACACCAACTTCTTTAGCTTTAAAGGACTCTACGCACAGGTGAATTCTATTCCGGTGGTTCTGTGACTGCTGCAGGCGTGAGCCTGAGCGACGCACAACACTATACGCTATGGAGCGGCAACCATGAAAAAGCTTGATTTTAAGACAGAAGTCCATGAAGGATGGGTCGTTCAGGTGTACGGTGGCAACCGCCGTTTACTATGCGTACTCGAATCCTCCCATGGCTGGATCTTTTTGCTCGGATGCAGCTTGGGCGCACTCTTGACAGTTCTCCTGGTAAATCTGGCCAACTACAGTCCTTCTACGGAACCGACAGAGACAACCAGCCCTCCCGCTTTAGTCCCACCCTCTTTACAAGTGGATTAGCGGCCCACTGAAAAACCGAAGAATTGTCTTTCAGGTCTTTCCAATTGTTGGGAGACTCACATTCAGACCCATCAGTCGGCGAGCAGAGACACACGCTTGCCGGTTCACCGGACGGGGGCGATCGCGGGAGCTGTTCCGTACAGGTCTAAACGCGCCAGTTGGGGGCGAACTGCCAGAGCCCCTAAATCCGCAACGGGTGTATTACACAAAGGGTTCTAAACCCTCAATCTGATTCACACCGAGAGATAACCCTGTCAGCTGTGTCCAAGATGCGAGTGGACGCAGATCTTGAATCGCTAGACTTTTCAATCGCAAGGAGGCTTGTTGCTAAGAAGCTTGTCTACTTGTGCACAGTCCTCAGTGACTACCACGCTGAGGCTGATTGATTACGTGGGCGACTGGCGTGAGCACAGGCGCGGCTCATACCAATCGCAAAAGCGTCCCCTGAGAGTAACGCCTTTGGGGGCGAGAAGACTGAGCACTTCAGGGTCATCGCCAGCAGCACGAATGGGCGAACCATCCAACTGAGTTGGGAGAGAAGCAGCATGATCACCGCTTCTCTCAGTAGAAGATTGAATTTAGGGCAACTGTATCGCGATCAATATTAGTTAGAGATATAAAATAACTTTCAGCTATAAGTAGAACTTTTAGCTGAAATTGAATAATCCGCTCGAACTCCACCGCCAGCGGTAACGAATTCGAGTTTTTTTAATGATAGACTTAATTACATACAGATTCTGATTCAAATAGAACAGGATCTATGAGTAAGTTCGCGCGATGGATAGCGATCGCCGAACCTATGCGTTCAGAGTGCGGCCACCTCTGGACACCCCTGTCGACAGGCTCTCGCTTACACCTGTGCTGCATGGGGTGAGGCGCTTCACCCTTGCTTTTTTCCAACACTCTAATCATCAATCATTGGTCAACGGCTCCTCATGCCTGAACTTGAGGAGACCGAAGGAGGTACTCATAAAAAATTTCTCTCGCATCTCTCTTCGAAACTTTCCGCATATAGCAGCGGCTTCCGCAGCCGCCTCTATCTTTATCTTTGGTTGGTCATGTTTCCCACAGTCTACATCTGGTTTACAGCTTTGCGGATGAGTGCGACGGCGTCTAGCCAGAACGATTTTGAATTTTTCGTTCGCCCAAACAAAGCCTTATCTTTCAGCACACGACGCATCGGGATGTAGATGCAATGGAGTGACGAGGTTGACTCGCTGCTCACCCAGATGCGTGAAGCCAGCCACCCAGAATTCAAGACCACGCTTGCCTGCCAGCCTAACCCCTAATATCTGAATCAAGGAGGAATTACAACGTGGCTTTTTTGTCCGATTTCTTGACGCTTTTCCTGGATAAGTTGCAGTCCCCGACACTCGGCTTTCTGATAGGGGGCATGATTATTGCCGCCTTCAATAGCAGACTGACAATTCCAGATTCGATCTATAAGTTCATCGTCTTCATGCTGCTCTTAAAAGTCGGCCTGAGCGGCGGCATTGCAATCCGCAATGCCAATCTGGTGGAGATGCTGTTGCCCGCGATGTTCGCGATGGTTACCGGAATTTTGGTCGTGTTCATCGCCCGCAACACGTTGGCTAGGCTGCCAGGCATCAAGACCGTAGATGCCATTGCGACTGGAGGCTTGTTTGGTGCCGTGAGTGGCTCTACTCTCGCCGCCGCCCTGACACTGCTCGAATCGGAGGGCCTTGAATACGAGGCTTGGGCGGCCGCACTCTATCC
>JBCBJE010000477.1:0-4877 GCA_038523735.1 Cyanobacteria bacterium J06626_18
GGTCGGCGTGGCGTCAACCTGCTGTTCTACCACCGTCGCCAATTTTTTGACGCCGCCAAAGTCAATCAAAACGGGCAAGCTGTCGACATTTCGCAAGATGAGGTTGTGAGCAAGCAGCGGAGCGGCGGCAGGGGATTCAGCTCTTGAAAGCAATGCTGCACGATCGCGGCGGCATTGATGGCGCCGGGGATGACCTATCAGGACTATCCGTCGATGATTTCCTCCGCTTTATCCAGCAGCTGCGGGGCTACCTAGCCGCGGGTGAGCAGCAGGAAATTTTTGAAGGCGAAGCGCGACGGTCTTCAGCAGTTGCCACCTACTTGGCTGTCTATGCGCTCTTAGCACGGGGATTTGCCTTTCATCAGCCCGCGCTGGTGCGTCGCGCTAAGCAGTTGCTAGGACGGTTGAGCACCCAGCAAGATGTTCACTTAGAGCAAGCCGTGTGTGCCCTGCTGCTGGGGCAGGCCGAGGAGGCGGGTCGAGCCCTGGAACTGAGCCAGGAATACGAGCCCTTGGCCTTTATTCGCGAACACTCGCAAAATGCCCCTGATCTGCTGCCGGGACTGTGTCTCTATGCCGAGCGCTGGCTACGCGAAGAGGTCTTCAGCCATTTTCGCGATTTGGCCCATCAGCAGACAGCCCTGAAAGACTACTTCGCTAACTCGCAGGTGCAGGCGTATTTGGAATCGATGCCGCTAGCAATCGAGACCGATCTTCCCGCTTCCCCAGAACCAACTCCAGCCGGCTACGCTGCGTTTCGTCAACCCGCTGCCTTTAGCCAACCCTCCCCCGTACCTAGAGAAGCGCCCCTGATGGAGCCGCTACAATCACCCCTACCCTCGGAAACCCCGTTGGGCATACCAACAGCAGGTCATCCTGAAACCGTCGTTGAGTCGGACAGCGGCTTAAGTGTGGCGGAGCGGGTCTCGCGGTTATCACCCGAGGGCCAGCTCCAAGGGCAAGGAACCGTGCCGCCAACCCCCCAGAATGGGCATCGCCCCTCGGCTGCCGTCGCTCCGCCTGAGGAGGTTCCTCAGGGACGCCGATCGCGATCACGATCGCCCCGATGGGGGCGCTTGGCGGGTGTTTTCGTGCTCGGTATTTTAGTCGCAGGCACTGTAGGCATTGTTACTACGCGGGCGTTAAGTCGAATCATTGCAGCAGTGACAAATCCTACCGCCAAACAGTTCAGCATTAGTCCACCGGTAACGATGCCAAGACCCTATCTGCTAGATGCCCAGATTGGGACAGAAGACATCGCTGAGCGGGCAATCACTCGGTGGCTAACGGCCAAGCAAGCCGCTCTCAGCCAAGATTACGACATTGATGCCTTAAACACGGTACTGGTAGACCCGGCCCTAACTCAGCGGCGGAATCAAGCGAGTGCGGAGCAATTGAGCAACATCTATTATGTCTACGAACACGCTGTAGAGATTCTTAACGTTGAACCCAATGATCCCAGTGCAGAGGCGATCACTGTCGAGGCCCAAGTCTCGGAGCGTGCGGATGCTTACCAACTGGGTGAGCCAATTGACTCCTATGATTCAACGCTGACTATGCAGTACGACTTGGTGCAACAGGAGGGTGAGTGGTTTGTGCAAAATATGACAAGGCTTGACTAATCTACCTGACGCTTTGGGCATTTTGAAGCTGCTGGGGACTCTACCGAGACGGACAGTTGCCAAACGCTTGCTTTGAGGTGGTGCGACGGGCCATTTTGCGGTATGTTGTGCGCTTGTGTGTCAAAACTAGGATGATGCCGCAATTCTAGAGGTTTATTATCAAAGAAACGGATCGTCAAAGTTCTTGAACTCACTGTCTGCTGTATTCAATGTATGTTGCTAGACTAACTTTTTGAGGATATGCAAGTCGACAGTCCTCCGGCGCAAACGCCGCCCTTGATTTTAGATACCCTACCGACCCCAAGTCTACCGACGCAGGACTGTCCTCGCCGTGTCCGAGTTGATTTGGATTTGCTGATGTTGGCGATCGAAGCCCTGGATGTGGGGGGCTCTGAGGCGCTGCTCAAAACAGCCGATCAGCTAGCGCTCAAAGACATCATTTCAGGGCGCGTCAAGCTATGGCTGATCCGCAGCACCAATCCTATGCGTCGCCAGAGCCAGCGCGCGCCCCTCTCGATCGAAGAAGCTAAAGCCCTGACAATCATTATCTGCTTCTTAGCCAAGCGCCTCACCGTTCTGATTCGTCAGCTGCTATTGGGGTATCAACAACTCACCGACAAGCAGTTGTCGCTTGAGCATCATTTTCGCTTAGCTGATTATTTACAGCGGTTTCGTCGTTTGTTTCGAACGCGCATGAACCCTCGCCGAGCGGGTGTAATTGCCTACAGCGCGGATGAAAAACTCGATGAACTAGCCGTCACCTTGCTGACACGTTTGCTATTCTGCACAGGAACCCAGGGTCCTCAAAGACTCTGGAGCAGCCTGTTTGATGGAGAGGTGGTATGACGGTTCAACGCCAATATACGCTGCCCAATTGCAGCCTCATGGTCGAGGGACTCAGCGGTGGGAACGACATTGATCCCATGGCTCCCCTGACAGTGGTGCTCAACACCGAGTTCACGTTTCCTGGCAACACCGATACGCTAAGCGGCGGGCGTGAGTTTCTCGATGCCCTAGCCAAGACCGTGAGCAGCTATGCCCAATCCATCTTGAGCGGCATTGCCTATCCCATGGCCGAAGACATGACGGACGACACGCCTGTAGTGCTGAAGCCGGAAGCCAATGAGCGTCATCAACTTACCGCTAACGTCACCGACAGCACAGGCGGAGCCATCCGTAAAACGCTGACGCTCAGCACCGTCCAAATCTTTGACCTCATGGAAGCGGTGGATCAGCTATTGGCGGATACCCAAACGCTGCCAGACATGACCTTACAACTGTCACCGCTGCACCGCCGCCATGCCCTTCCAGCGGAACCGATTGCCAAGCGAGCCGTCCCTCCAGCCGTGGGTATTTCCGCGTTAGCAGCCTCGGCAGCCCTGCTCTTCGTCGTGCCGGTGCCCGATGTCGAAAGGCGGCTCGAGGAACAGGCCGGACAGAATCCATCGTCTTTGGTGGATGAAGAAACACCCACAACGGAAATTCCAACGGGTGAACCGCCCTCAACCGACTCTGCTGACTCCACCGAAAGTCCTGCTGACAGCACAATTGATGAAGATGAGGAAGCGCCCGTGGCCGACGCGGGTGCAGCCGGTGTGGCCCTGAATCGGCTTAGCGATGCGCCTGCAATTACCGACTCGGATGCGATCGCCCAACTAGAAGCCCAGGTAGAAGATACGCTCGGTGGGGCATTGCCTGAAACAATTCCCTTTGAGGAGTCTCTGGTGTATCGCATAGCCGTCTCCGAATCGGGCGATTTGCTGGGCTTCAAGTACGAAAACGACGCTGCGCTCGAAAACATTGACAACACGCCACTCCCCGACCTCACCTTTGTCCCTGTTGATGTCGATGAGGCCATCGAGGAGCCCGTGGCTCAGTTCCGCGTCACTTTTGAACCCGACGGTGAAGTCGATGTCGAAGCGATTGAACCCGAATGAACCCAGACAAAACCCTTTTCCAGACCCAATGGGTTAGCCTCAAAGCGACCGAGCGGGGCTATCACTACGCCGAACGTCGGGATCGTGATTCGGTTGCGATCCTCCTTATCCGCTCCAGCGCATCGACTCCGACGGGCTACGATGTGCTCATTCGTCAACAGCCTTTATGCATCGATACCTCCGAAGCTGAAGATGGCATGCATCTGTTCCCCTGTCCCATTACAGGCGGCATCGACGGGGACGAAACGCCCGAAGCGGCGGCTGTGCGTGAGGTTAAAGAAGAAGCTGGCTATCAAGTGTCCGTGACACCTTTAGGACGCTACATCGTGGGGTCGCAAACGAACGAGGTTTGCTACCTGTTTTATGCCAACGTAACCGAGCAAGAACCCGGCATTGCCGAGCAGGACGGCAGCTATTTTGAAGCTATCAGTCGCAACGAATGGCATCCGCTAGAGTACCTGGATACTTGCGAATATGCTGCCTCTCAGATTGGTTACCTTCGCCTCTGCCAGGCCCTACGCATCAGCCCTCATCTGCGAGCGTAGCCGGAATTCCGGACTCAATTAGGTGATTTTCTCGTAACGGATATTCTGCCGTAGATGAGTGTCAAGGTACGATACCCAACGCTCCAATCAGTCATTTCTTTTGCAGAAATTGCCTTAGCAATCGGGATGATCTTGTGGATAGCTCAGCGACAGCCAAGACTATCACGAGTTGCAACGCCCGTAACGGGATTGACACCATCCGCATACTTGCACATTTGCATGATCTGGTAGCGATCCAGAATAGTTCCTGAAAAATCAGCGCCTTCGATTATAGCTTCGCTAAAGCTGGTGCTTGTCATGATGGCATCCACTACGATCGCATTCGTCAAATCAGCCTCGTTAAAAATGACCCGATCAGCAAACGATTCGGTCAGATTCACACCAGCCATATGAGCCTTGTAGAAAGATCCCTTCGTCAAGATGGTTTGGCTAAGATTGGCATTCTCAAAATTAGCTTCCCGAGCCTCGGCAGCGGCTAGCGATGACTTGGAAAGATCCTCACCGGCAAAAGATTTGTGGCTCAAGTCCGCATAGGTGAAGTCTTCGAGCGCGATCGCGGGGTGAGCAATCCCCGTCAACCCCAACACGCATACCCCCAGACAGATAAACACCCATATCCGCTGAACCAGATTACTCATACCCACAGAACCAGCCGCCATTTACATCGCTTCAAACTTTCCTTACTTTACGCAAACCCCTGTCCCTTGACCAACTCCTTTGGAGATAGCGTGCTTCATATCATTACCCACCCCCCTTACCCTTCCACCCCATCA
>JBCBJE010000478.1:0-4874 GCA_038523735.1 Cyanobacteria bacterium J06626_18
AGTGCATTCTTAACTCAGCCCTAAGTTGGCCCTAAGTTAGCCTTTCGCACTCCTGAACATAGCCGTCTGCAGCGTTTAATTAATTTAGCAAGGAGCCTTTAATATCCGGCTTTCAGGAGTTTTGTGAACCACCAAGGGTAGACGCTAAGGTCTTCCGAAACGGGAATTATCTGATACTTAATCAACCGCTTCGGTTATGCCTGCTAAATTAATTAAACGCTGCAGACGGCTATGTTCAGGAGTGCGAAAGGCTAACTTAGGGCCAACTTAGGGCTGAGTTAAGAATGCACTTGAGGGGGATTGTCAACTTAACTTGCCGTTTTTGGAATTGAGCACTCAATCAGAGGCGATTATCCTCAACTCGTCACCTATGCTGCGACTGGCAACCGTGTCGGCATTGTCAACTTGACTTACCGTTTTTGAAATTAAACACTAAGTTTCTGTCAAGCGCCTTCGACGGTAGCACTAGGCGAGAGTACTGCTAACCTTTAATCGTGATCACGATTTCATCGAGATGCCATTTATCTGTGGGTTTGGGGCGATGGCAACGGAAATACTGAAAAATCCTCTCTCTTAGGCAAATCCTTGTCCCTATGATGAGTCTTTGAGGGTTCGGTTACAAGAATGACAGCGAGGTATAAAACTCACCACTTTACCTAAGGCTGATGACATCATGCGGATAAGTGTTCAACTGTATCGTTCCTTTGTGTTTGCGACCGAACCCTTCAGAGCACGGGCCGCTAGAGCGTAGCCTCCATCCGCTCCATCAATGAAATGAATGTGGTGGTCGCGACGGCCCATAAACATACAAGTCATGAGCGCGCGATCGCTCACATGCATGCCATAGATTAGCTTGCCATCTTGCCTTTGTTGCTCTAAGAACGCCTCCAACTGATTAGTTTGGGACGATGTTCCGGAAATCACCATCCGTAAGGCGTCATCGATTTTCTGATAGTCCGAAGCAGCGCAAAGATCCTCTTTATAGCGCCCCCATTGGATCTTCTCAAATTGCACATTGAAGGCAATCAAGTAACGCCCAACAAAAATTTCGATAAGAACACGAACTAGAGATAAAATCCGCAGCCATCTTGGCTTACCTTGAGTTTTAGCTTTGACTTCTAAGATGAGTTTTCGAGGATTGAAAGTTAGATTCAGGGCTTCTGGGGTGACGGGTCGGTAACGCTGCTCGTCGCCGTAAATCGTCTGAATCGCTTTGATAACTTGTTGATAAAGGACTCCATTACTCTGCCCCCCACTTGGGAGAGCTGATACGATCAGACTTACCATGTGGCCGTGAAGGCTAGGAATATCTTGCCAGTGACATTCTAAGCCGCGAAGATTCGCAGGGTGTTGGCCATCCTTCATGAGCTGATAACGCTCACTCTTTTTCACCAGATCAGTGGCATGAGTGAGTCCCCCCCCGATAAAGCTGGATTGACTGCAGTACGGAGTCAATCTAACCTTGGCAACTTTCAAAGGACATTGTTGAGTGACGACCGCTACAGGAACGACGCCAACCCTGAGCTCTAGCTGGAAGGCTTTGTGAGCCAATGTTTTGAGGCTTAGCAGCGCCTCACGAGCAGCATGCAGCGCCCAAGGTGGAACCAATAGAGAGGCTCCATCGCCACCAAATACAAACGGTATCGCGGCCATGTCGAGGGCATTCAAAACGGCAATGATGGAGCTAGCGCCTACGAGGTTAACTTCTTTGTACTTTCCCTGGTCGATCGCCTGAGTGGAGCCCACAACATCGGTAATCAGCACGTACCAGTCTTCAGGTACGTCAGTGTAAAGGTTGGGATCGGCTAAATCGAGAAAACGATCCAACGGCGGTAAATTAGCGTAAAAATCAGCACTGGACATATCAAATTGATGGCTATTTGAATCTGAAATGTTGGTTAGGACGCCCCAGGATATCCGAGCCATTCACTGGGTAAGTTGTGCAGTTGCTTCTGCTTTTATCTTTCTTGCTTCTGCCAGAGTAGTCAGGAAATTTGGCCACATTGGCCTAAGCGTCAGAACTGATTACCTGAACTGGCAAAGTAGCGATCGCTGACATTCATTCTTATTTTTATACAGCCTTCATCATGTCTCTGAGTTCACTCATCTGAGCTTGGCTCTAGATTCGATACTCAGGTAGGCCCAGCACAATGGCAGCTGTGATTTGGGGCAATTAATATGAATAAACCGATTCTCTGAGGAAAGAATAGACATTTCAGCTGACGGGGTATCGCGTCACTCTTAAGATGAACCAGTCGCTGCATCTGAGGCTATATCAACTGAATTAGCAGTATCCCCAGAGGAATATTTGGTTCTGATAAACCTATGAGAGCGCTTTATTTGACCAAGCTGTTGTTGACTTAAATGTTTAAGGCTCGACATCCAAGTAGCATCGCAGCATCGAACCAAGATTCTGTGAGGGTTTGGCAATACTAAACCCTTTTGTACACTACTCACTTACAAATCCCTTAACGTTAAACCGCTGTGCATTTTCCTGTCAGAGACTAACGGCAACAGCCACCAGCATCTCGGCTCGCGCTACCGGAGAAAAGGGAATTTCCGTCAAGGCCAGTGCTGCTTGGGTTTGTCCGGCTTGGGCTAGCGCAGCCACTAAATCATAAGCGGCTGCTTCTATTGAGGTGTCTGAGGTGTATAGCTCGTTTTGGAGTTGGGGAACTAAGGCTTCGGCAAACTGAGCCGCCAATTGGGGCTGGCTCGTAGCGAATTCAGTTGCTGCCACCAGTCTTGAGAAAACAATTGAGCGTTGCTCGTAAGCGGCGGGTTCGCCAGAAGGGGCGGTGTCTTGGGTAAAGAAATCTTGGGTCAAATCAAAGGCTTCGTCATACAGAGTCTGCGCCTGTTTTTCACGACCTTGTTGTTGAAGAGAAGTGCCAATTCGGAGTGCCAATGACACTTCATCCACAGCAGCGGCATTGTTTGGGAGAGCGTTTTGGCGTAATTGCTCGACAATCAGCAGGGCTTTCTCGAAGGCGTGATCCAACAATTCATCGGCTGGCTCGGGGCGATTTGCCTGTCTGAACTTTTCACTGAGCACAATCAGAAGATCCGCTTGCCCTTTGAGTTCATAAGGTTTGGATCCCAGCGTTTCATCCAGGGTACGGGTTTGTTCCACCGCAGCATTGAACAACTTATCGGCCTGCTCAGATTGACCGGCAGCGTCTAACGCTAAGCCAATTTCAAGGAGCGCGGTCAGTTCCTGTTCCATCGTGTCGGCATTGACAAATAATGGCTCGAAACGCTGTAAGCGCTCTGCCATTTGCATGGCTGGCGCCAAGGCATCCTGTTCCAGCAATACCGTAATCAACTCCAGCAGAGGCTCACGGGGTGTCCAATCAACCCCTCTTACAAGAGTCGACTGCACGGTGTTGGCGATTGCAACTGACTGCTCAATTTCGCCCACCTCAGCAAGTTTAATGGCGATCGCCATTAACGCTCGATTGCGGGTCATGGCCTCTCCTTCGCTCAGTTGGCTGCTCTCCGTAAGGGCGATCTCTTCCCCTGGCAAGGCTTCTAACACTGCGCCCACTTCATCGAGGCTAGATGCAGTCTGGATCACATCTACATAGGCATCCCCTTGAGCGTTGTCATAGCCATCAGAGGCCGGCGCACAATCCTCAATGTCGGCGGCTACTACGGCTGCCGTTTGAATCTGTTGAACCGCTGCCATAGCCTTAACCACAAAGCTAAGGGCGTCACTCTTTTCGATATAGCAGCTGCCATTACTCATGTACCCACCGGAAAGGGATTGGCCGACGTCTATGGCCTCTGTCAATACCTGGTCACCTCGTTCGCTTTGGCCCGTGGATGCCAGTTTAACGGCAGCCGTGGTTAGGATTTCTACCTGCTGAACCGAGGGTGCCGTGGACTGGGCAATCTGCAGGGCGCGATCAAAGTCTTCTAACTCGATGAGCTGGGCGGCGATCGCCACCTTATCATCTGCTGAGGCTGAATCTAATGCCATCGTGCCAGAGGCCCCGATGGCTAATTCCAGCATCTGTAAGGCCAGGTCAGGGTATCCCGCGGTTGTCGCCTGTTCAGCCATCGTGACAAAACGCATGAGTCGGTCTCGGGGTATCGGCTCATTTGGGGGAACAGCGGCCTCAATCTCCTGAAGGGCGGTTCTGAAAGCATCGGCGGCAGCTTCAGATTGTCCGGCTTCAGCTAGTAACACGCCAATTTGGGATTGGCTGGAGGACTTGATATCCGTCGCTTCAATGGTGTCGATAACTGTCAATGCTTGATCGTACTGTCCGGCCTCAGCCAAACGCGTCGCAATTTTGGCCAAAACAGCGTCAGGGTCTTCAGCGGTTGTCGCAACGTCCAAGGCTTGCTCAAGGAGCTGGGAAGGGTCGACGTTCGGTGTCGTCGATGTCTCGACATTAGCAGTCGTAGTTGGTGGCAATGCCGATCCCTTCAGGTCAACGCAGGCAGAGCAGTTCGCTGCAATCAACACAGCCAGGACTAGCAAATTGATGTGGGTGTAAGCAGAGTTTTTCATAAAAATCGACTCCGGAACGGTTTTCCAACCTGAAATGCGTTAGAGCTATGAGTAAATCGATTTCTGCCCATAACTACGTTCCCATATCCCACATTCCGCACAGCCCCCTTTTAATTGCTGTCTGTTATCAACCTATCGAACTGTTCAGGAGACTTGAGGATGACCGCGATCGCGCCTTTGCCTACCAACCTAGCCGAGACCCTACGCCAACGTCGTCAGCGACTAGCAGCGCAAATTGACTTTCCCGCAATGCTCTGGTCGGGACAAGCGAGGGCGCGGAACTTTCCGGCCAACACGCATCCGTTTCGGGCGAATAGCCACTTTCTCTACTTTGCGGGGATGCCGCTGGCCAACG
>JBCBJE010000479.1:0-4861 GCA_038523735.1 Cyanobacteria bacterium J06626_18
GGAAAAGGTCAATCGACGTATCCCGAGCTGCCGTACTCAGCGTTTTACGAATATCCGTCAGTTAGCCCTGATTTACACAGTGAGCTAGTACAAGCCGAAGCACGGTTACTGTCGGAATTTCATCGCTGGCTGCGACAGGGCGAACTGACGGATATTCGTAAAACGCTGAGTACGGCAGCTCGGGATACGTCGATTGACCTTTTCCTCACCTGTTCGCCGATTGAAACGGCACGGTTACCTTGGGAAACCTGGGAAATTGCCTCGGAATTTGGGGGTGGCCCTATCCGCATTGCCCGATCACCCAATAACATTCGCCTGGCTCCCTATGTAGCTGCTCCCCAACGCCGCAAAACCCGCGTGTTAGTCATTTTGGGCGATGAAACCGGGCTCAGTTTTGCGGGCGATCGCCAAGCGCTACAGTCGCTTCATGCGCTCGTAGATATCACTTTTGTGGGCTGGATGCTGGGGCAAGATACCGTTGACCTCAAGCAGTCCATCTGTCAAGCGATCGCGGACCCGCTAGGATGGGACATTTTGTTCTTTGCTGGACACAGTAATGAGGCGGAGGATGTCGCTGGGCACATTTATGTCGCGCCTCAGACCGCGCTCTCAGTGAGAGAGTTACAGCCATACCTGCAGACGGCACAAGTCAATGGCTTACAGTTTGCGTTGTTCAACTCCTGCTCCGGCCTCACCATTGCCGATGCGCTGATCGAGATGGGACTGAGCCAGGTTGCCATTATGCGCGAACCGATTCATAACCAGGTGGCTCAGACCTTTTTACTGCAGTTTCTTCAGTCTCTGGCAGTCCACCAAGACGTACAGGATGCTCTGCAAAACGCCTGCCGTTCCCTCAAGCTCGATCAGCATTTGACCTATCCCTCGGCTTATTTAGTACCCTCACTGTTTCGTCATCCCGATTCCGTGCCGTTTCGGATTCAAGAAAAGGGCTGGCGACAGGTGTTGCGGCAATGGCTACCCGGTCGTAAGCAGGCAGCGGTGCTGGCAGTTGTGGCGGTATTGAGTGTGTTGCCCAGCGTTCGCGAAACCCTTCTGTCGGGGCGTCTCTTGACTCAGGCCGTCTATCGCGATGTGACGGGACAACTGCCCGAGGCATCCCCTGAGGTTGTCTTGGTGCAAATCGATGATGCCTCGCGCCGGGAATCGCCTGACTTGGTGGACATTTCGCCTATTCATCTGGGCTATCTGGCGAATTTGCTGGAATCTTTGACCCAGCAGCAAGCGCGGGTGATTGGGATTGATTATTTGCTCGATTTTCCCCAGCCAGAACTGGCTCCCACTCTGGCCCAAACCGTGCGTCAGGCGGTTGAGGAGACGGAAACGTGGCTCATCTTTAGTGCCGTGATTGAGGGCAACGGTGAAACCGGCGTTAATCCGGAGTCCCAAATTATCGATCGCGCTTGGGCGATGCAGGGTTACACCAACGCGCCCCAGTGGTATCTGGTGTTGCCCTGGGAGCAGGATGCCTGTCAGCAGGTCTGTCCGTTTCCCTATCTGTTGGCCCTGACTGCCCGCCATCAGCAGACAGCAGCTGAACCAACCCCAGCCCTCACGCGCCAGGCTCTCTTGCGATCTGACTTAATGGCCGCGATCGCCACCTCGACCGACCCAGCCCTTCAGGCTGTAGCGGAACGTCGCATGTCCTTAATCACGGCGTACTTTCGTCAGCGCTGGCTACGCCCGATTCTGGATTTTTCGATTCCCCCCGACCATGTTTTTCACCGAGTGTCGGCTTACGAACTGCTGACGGAGTCGGTAGAGGCTGAAACCGCTGCTAAGATTGCCAATGCTTCGGTCGTCCTCATTGGTGGGGTGGGTTATGTTGAAGGTGGCGTCTATGCTCCTGCGTCAGACATCTATCCAACACCACCCGCGATCGCTTACTGGCGCAGTCAGACCGGCAATCGTACCCCCGAGAACACCTTTGCGGGGGTGGAAGCAATGGCTTACAACGTGCATCATCAATTGCGATCGCATCTGGTATTTCCAGTTCCCGTGTTGTGGTTAGTAGGAGTCGCAGCAATCGTCGGGCCTACGATTGCGCTCTACGGCATTCCCCGACTCAAAACTCGGCGGCAAGGGTTATCGCTACTTGTTGCCACGACAGTCGTATACGGCTGGATGAGTCTACAGGTCACCATTACAATCGGCCTACTCTTGCCCTGGCTATTACCCAGTGCCACTGTTTGGATTTATGCATTACCGCGAATCTGGAGACTTAAATCATGACTTTGAAGCCTATTTGGAAAACCGTCACTATCACTGCTCTAACCACAACGCTTTTGCTTGGTGTGAATGGCTTTAGCCTTCACGGATCAGCACAATCATCTCCGGATGATGCTGAAATCTTTCGCAGCACTAACGAATCGGCTTCTCCAGCGACCGATGCTGACGCGACCTTTCTCGATTGGCTAAATGGCATCGGTGTCAACCCCGACGCGAACGAGCCACCCCTCACGAAGCGCGGTGGCAGTCAGTTTTGCCTCGTTGCCTTCAATGTAGAAACAACCACGCCTGTGTGGAACAGCCAACCGGACTTTGTCATCCACGGGACCGTGCGCCAATTTGCTATCTATAGCGATATCACTGACGACCCCATCTGGACCTCTGATGTCAACGATGCGGCGAGTACTGCCTACAGCGGTCCTCCTCTGGACGTCGGCACTACTTACACCCTCCGAGCCGTCAATCCCCAGAATGCTAACGATTTTGAGGATCGACTCTTTATCCTACTTAACCCTGAAGAACACGCTGCGATCGCCGCCGACCTCCTTGCTTTAGAGAACGAAATGCAAGCGGCTGGCGAGTCAGAAGAAGTGATCGCCCTTGCTCGCGCCGAGTACTTCTGGCAAAACGGACTCACTGTGGATGCTTGGGCCGAAGTGCTGCCACTGCAGGAAACCTCCGAAGCCGCGGCGGCGGCGATTGAGGCGGCGTATGAGCGGATTTGTGGGAGTTGATGAGTAGTGGAGTGGGTACTGGGTAGGGGGTAAGGGGGTAGCACGTAGATGCATTCAAAACTCACCCTCTACTCTCCACCAGCCCCTGTTCCCTATTCCCTGCTCCCAAAACTGAATAACCTACTGACGGCCAGAACTAAATACCTTTGAAGCTCATTACAAAGGTATTCGACATGTGCCCTCAACTTTCTGCAGTTAAGCAATCAGTTGCTTCCTCCACAACAAGCTGGGGTGACACGCTACCAAGCTATGCACCCTCGTCTGATGCTCAGACAGTTCTCCAGTGGGGAATTCAACATTTTACCCAGAAACAGTTTGATAAGGCGCTCAAGAACTTTCGGGCAGCATTGCGGACTTACACACGGGCTCAGGATTTGGTGGGTGTTGGTAAGAGTCTGAACGGGTTGAGCGCTGTGTATTTGCAAACTCAGGAATATGAGCGATCGCTTGCCTACAGTCAGGCTTCAGTCTCGGTGTTGGAGGATGTAGGCGCTCTGAAAGATTATGCGTTGGCCGTGTATCAGTTAGGTGTCAGCTATCTCCGCTTAGATCACACTTCTGAGGCAGAGTGTTACCTCGACCGAGCACTTACGCTCTACAACGTTTTGGGCGATACCTTGAATGAGAACCGGGTCGTTCTACACTTGGGACTCCTCTATGCTCAGCGTCAAGAATTTATGTTTGCTTTGGCCTGCTATGAATCCGTGTTAGACGACTTGTTAGAGTGTCCTATGCTACAAACTCAAGAACTTGTGTTCGAGGTACTGAGTTTGATTCTTCAGTTGTTTGAAAGAACAGGGCAAACAACCCTGGACGAAATGCCATACCAAAAGCTGGTGGATTATTACAGCAGCGGTAACTATCAGGCCAATATGGCTGCAATTTTTCGCCAATTAGGTCAATTCCATGAATCTCAGACCCATTATGGCTTGGCCTTTGCCTGTTATACACAAGCGCTGCAGGTTGCTGAACCTGTACAACTTGCCTAGACAGCTTAAAGAAACGTCATTCCCAACTGCATAAGTTTGTTCCCTCCAGACGTAGATATCTGTGAAGCCCATTCAAGTATTGAACTATGTATCCCCAGCAATTTTCTAATAGTCACCAATCCACTTGTTCGCTTTCTTCACCAGTCTGTTGGTACAGCACGCTGTCCCGCGATGCCGAAGATGACTCCGAGACCGACACCGCTGCGGCTGAAAATTTTCTCCAACGGGGAATTCAGGCTTGCAACGAAAAGCAATTTGGTCAGGCGCTTAAGCATTTCAAAAGAGCCTTGCAGTCGTACACGTACGCTGAAAATGCAGTCGGTGTGGGCAAAAGCCTAAATAGTTTGAGTGCAGTGTATTTGGAACTGCAGCAGTACGCGCGATCGCTTGCCTACAGTCAAGCATCGGTGGCCATTCTGGAAAATACAGAAGCGGTAGTCGATTACGCTTTAGCCATTCATCAACTCGGTGTCAGCCACTTGGAGCTGCAAAACCATGAGCAAGCTGAAAATTACTTGAACCATGCACTGAGTTTGTACATCACGCTGGCTGACGGGGTGAATGAAGATCATGTGGTTCTGCATCTAGGACAACTCTATGCTCAGAACCGCGAGTATCTATTTGCCCTCGCTGCTTATGAGTCAGTCATCGACAGCCTGCTAGAGCGCCCCGAAGCCGAGAGTACACAAACGTTGCTGCTGGATGTGTTGTATCTGGTTGCCCAACTCAGCGCTGAGACTAACCGTCTTGATGTTGCCCTGACGCCTTATCATATGGTGCTGGAACGCTATACAACAGCAGACAATCCTGAGGCGATCGCGCCC
Organism: Cyanobacteria bacterium J06626_18; assembly: GCA_038523735.1. Taxonomy (GTDB): domain Bacteria; phylum Cyanobacteriota; class Cyanobacteriia; order Phormidesmidales; family Phormidesmidaceae; genus SIO1E4. Next base: position 4,795 of record JBCBJE010000479.1, read on the forward strand.
TTATTCCATCAGCTAGGCCAGTTTTACGTAGCTCAGGAGCGTTATGGTTAAACCATAACGCTCCTGA
>JBCBJE010000480.1:0-4852 GCA_038523735.1 Cyanobacteria bacterium J06626_18
GGAGCAGAGCGCAGATAGATTTGTAGCGCGTTCTGCTCACTAGCTTGAGGAGCATTGGGTACATCAGAGGGTGCTTCTCTGTCGGCAGGAAGTGAAGGATTATTGGCTGAAGGTTTGGCGACCAGTCCCCATAGACGCACATCTCGAAAAAATCCATAGTGCTTGAAAAAGCGGTCTAAATCTTCAATCGCCCGCCGCCAAATCAGCATCGAAGCACTTTCATCGATGACCAACGCTAACTCGAACCAGGTCTCGGTGAGGGGCTGAGTGACGGGCCACCAGACCTTTTCTTCGGCGATTTTCTGGACGGTGGCTGGTTCATCTAGCCGGGGACCTGGTCCCATGGGCCACTGCTGCAACAGGGGACGCAAGGCTCGGGCTAAGGATAATGGATCGCGAAGTGCCGGGGCTGTAGGGACCCGCAACGTTCGGGAATCCGTTCGAGGGGTGGAGGTGTCGCGGGTAAATAGGGCTCCCTGCGGGGTGGAGGGGCGCTGCGATGTATCCACCGGAGGTAAGTCTGGCAAGTTAGAGGAGGGCAACTTACCGGCCTCTACAGTACCGAGCGGTTTAGATGGGGTCGGTGTGGTTTCAGCCCTGACCGGCTGTGATTGCTCAACGCCAAAACGATCTTGAATCAGGGCTAGCCAGCACATATCGGCAATTTCGTTAGCGGTGAGATCGTACTCATCACCACCCAAGACATTGAGCCATTGATCCAACATCGACTGCATAGCGTTTAGGGGGGGGAGCCTCCACTTGAGCCAGAGTCTCCGCCTGAATTACCCAGAGGATTAAAGAGCAACTTCTGCAGGGTCGATTTTTCCACATTCTTAGTCGCGGATGGTGGCTGCTTCGCCAGTAGGTAAATCAGATTGAGCAGCTGATCCGTTGGCAAACTGGCAAACTCATCATTCTCCTGGGCAGTCACAAACGCTTTGATGACATCGTTGAACCGCTCAACATTAGACGCACCTAGATGGGCTTTCACAATCGTTTTCAAAGCCGCTTCGGAAGGATCGGGCATATTTACCCGCAGGCAACGACGGTAAAAGGCAGGGGGAAAGTCGCGCTCACCATTGCTAGTCATGATAACGATAGGAAATTGGCGACAGCGGACAACCCCATCCCGCACCTGAAGCGTTTCACCCTCTGCCGATTCCACGGATTGCAGCTTCGCTCCGGACTTAGACAATCGCTGCAGTTCAGGAATAGGAAACTCAGCCTCTTCAAAAAGGTTCAAGAGTTCATTGGGAAGATTTATATCACTTTTATCGATCTCATCAATCAGCAAAACACGCGGATATTGGGAAGGATAAAACGCGGTTCCCACTGGCCCTAGGCGAATATATTGGCCAATGTTGGTGAAGTCAGCTGCCACCTGTTGCAGCTTCGTTTTATCAACCTCACCTTCATCCAGCTTCATCAGCTGTTCGCGCAGCTGGGCATCCTGCAGGCGAGCGATCGCATCATATTCATACAGTCCATGCTGCAGCACCGAGCGAGCTGTAATCGGCCACAGCAACACTGGCCCCAAATTGAGTTCGCGGGCGATCGCGTAAGCCAGTGAAGTTTTACCAGAGCCTGGACGCCCAGTAATCATCAATGGTCGTCGCAAATAGAGCGCTGCATTAACCGCCTCGATCACTTCAGCATAGGGATTCTCTGGTGGTGTCGGCTCTGTCGATGGGACATCAGGTGTAGCCGCTTCTATGCGCAGGCGAAACGTCTCACCTCGGCGGATATCACGGGTCTTTTTAGCCGCAATTTGTCGCAGCTTTTGCCAGTACTTCTGGTCAGCCTTCTCATCCCACTCGGCCTGTTGCTCAGCATCCACAAACTGCCGCCAGTCAGGCGGGTCAACCGCGAGCAACTGAGCCAACTTCGCATCAGCAGAGGCTTGACTACCTTGAAAGATCTTCCAATCGGCCATCGTTCAACCTCCTAACTGGCAAGGGGCGGGAGTATTGGCAATCGATCCGGGTTATCGAGTAAAAACGCGATATGATTACCCAGGCATCGACCCTGCCTAACATCGGACACTTCTGACACGGCCTGTTGGCGTACATGCTTCAGCCTTTCGCCCAAAACCGTGGGATGTCGAAAACATTCCCCCATCAAATACGGGGTCAAGGCTTGAGACAAATTGAGAGGCGCGGGTGGGTTCGTTTCTGAGTCTACAACGTCCGCACTACGCGTCCACACAGCCACCGGAATATCCCCATAGAGAATCGCTTCAAATAAGCCTTTCTGGTCATCCTCAGATGTCGGCAAACCACAACACAACTTGAGCCCTAACTTTTGTTTGAGCTTCGCTTCCAACTGTCGCCAGGAAGCATAGTCCTTGAAATCGGTCGGCACCTCAATGTGCTGAGGTAAGGCAGCGATTCCTTCAGGGGATTGGAGTAGTTCTTGGAGCTTATCCCAGGTCAGACAGACTTCGTTGTAGCGTTCATCATCATCAATGCGATCGACAAATCGCACAATTACACCATAGTCATAGCCTAAAGTATTGCGGCCAGAGGTTCGGGGCCAGCAATCGACCGCCTCCCCTAAAAAATCTACCGGCAAAAACAGTTCAATTGTGAGTTGATAGCTGCCATAATCCAGTTCTTGCTTTAACGAGTGGCCCAGCAAATCAGTTGCGGCAGCTAAAAACTGCTCCGCACGTTGGGGCACCTGCTTCCAGGGGCACACAATGCCTAGTCGGTCTTGAGCCTCAGGTAAAGCCAAACTCAGCGGCGGCTTATCAATCAGACGAGGACCGGTTGCCCCCGTAATTTGGCCAAAGTCGAGACAAGCATCTACCTGGTACTGCAAAGGTTGGCCCTGAGTTTGCTTCGAGTATCGCCTTACCGTAATCATTAAGGAGGCTTCCAAGACCGCTCGGTTTCGACGCCCCATGCTCCGAGAAGACGTTTCGCGAACAGAGGCAAGGCCCAACTCCTCTTCGGCCCGTTGGATCCATCTCTCTAAAGCAGTTTTCATGGGTGAGGCTGCCGCTAGCTGGTCCCGGAACTCTCGTGCTAATAACAGCAGGGTAGGCTGCCCATTAACCTGACCGAAATTGGCCAGAATTAGCTTAAGTAGCCCAAACAGACGTACAACCAAGGTCAAATTTTCATTTTGAAAGTCGGCAAAGTCTCGATCCGAAGCATCATCAGCCGCCCCTGCTGGCAGCACTAAACGCCCTGCTGTAATTACCTGCTCTGTCAGCACTTCTGTGAAAGGTAAACGGATAAAGGCTAGGACCGTCTCGCGTTTTAGATTACTGCAGTTATCTTTATCAACATAAACATCTGCCAATAAAGGATAACAATGGGCATTACAGAAATTGCGCAGAGGTTCATTGTCGGGCTGACGGCGATGCGCACCTCTGATCAAAGCAGAGACCGTCCCTGCAGCTACGGCCCATTCAATCAATCCGTCAACCCGCTCCGTTTGATTCGCGCCTTCAGCAACTTCTTGAAGACGTTTTGAGAAGATAATGAATACCATGCGCCTGAGCTTAGCTTCATCAGGGTAGGCACTTATCAGCGCCTGTTCCAACTGCTCAAATTGCTCACCAGTCAACTCCATACTCAAGAAAATTAGTCAGTACTTATAATTTCCTATGGTCTACCTTCAAGGCCATCCCCTAACTTTCCGGGGGAGTCACCAACCCAACCGTTAGCGTGTAAGCAATCAATAACAAAGAACCATACAGCCGTTCATAGGCAGGCCAGAAATCGAAGGGACCGCCTATCGCTGCCACCCAAATCGCAAAGGCAATCACAGCAATACCAATCTGAGTCTTAGCGAAGGGCTTCTTCTTATCTTCCGTTTGCTTCCAAGTCCAGAGTCCTGTCATTAGCAGACCGAACGCATAGGCTACCCATAAAATCGTAGCCTTAGGGATCTGCTCACCCGCACTACTTACCAGACCCACCACAACGGTCCAAGCCGCCACCACATCAGCAGGAATATATTTAATGACTTTGTCAAAGTAGGTATCAACTTGCGCTGAACCCCGCGTACTCTCTAACTGCCGGGTAACAATTCGACGCCCCATATCCGTTTGCCAACCCCTCTAACTGCTCTTCTTAGATATCGACTTAAGCGAAAAAACCTTACCTGAGTAGGGAGTCAGAGTTCTGAATTCTAGCTCCTGACTCCTGACTCCTGGCTTCTCCCCCACCCCAATCTTCCAACTTAAGTCGCTATCCCTCCTCTCAATCTTGCTACAGAATGTCAAAAATATCTTGATAGATCGCCTGAAATAAAATCCCTTCACATTTCACACCAAATGTTGCGGGCACTTGAGCATGATGCACCGCCACTAACTCCCAGTTGTCATTAAAGCAGGGTGACCCGCTGGAACCCACCGCCGTATCACTTACGTATTGGATCAAGCCATCCCGCTCATACACCCCCGTAATGCCGTTGTTGCTGAAGGTAACCCGCAGTGTTTGCCCTTCGGGGTGCTGCAGGATGTGAATATTCATATCGCGGTGGGGTAAGAGACTCTGCTGTATTGTGACCGGCTGCAGCTCAGGCACGGACACAATACCTTCCTCAACCTCCAGAACGGCATAGTCTAACCCCTGCTCTACGGTTTGGAAGCGGCGCAGGGGATTCGTTGACAACCTAAAAACCTGTCCCGCCGCACCCTGACCAGACGCCGTCGTCAAATAACCAAAGCGTAAAGTGATTTGCTCCAGCAACGCACCAGGAGCAAAATCCTCGTAAGGGGCAATAACGTGATAGTTAGTCAACACCAGATTCTTAGCAATCAAAAAGCCAGTTCCAATCGCTTCCTGGTTAGGCAATTCAATCCGGCACACTGCAGCAGCAGGCTGACTTGCCCGTTGGA
>JBCBJE010000481.1:0-4850 GCA_038523735.1 Cyanobacteria bacterium J06626_18
GACGTTACTGGTTGCGTGGTTTGCTCTGAGTCTCAAAAGATCAGGATAAGGGGGAGATTGGTTCTTCGTTCTTCGTTCTTTGTTCTTCGTTCTTTGTTCTTGGTTGGTGGTGATGGTTGAGCTGGGACGAGGCATTTGGAGCGTAGAGTCTCGATGGGTGGTCAACATACAGGCCAAATGCCTCGCCCAGCTCAACCATCACCACCAACCAAGAACAAAGAACGAAGAACAAAGAACGAAGAACGAAGAACCAATCTCCCCCTTATCCTGATCTTTTGAGACTCAGAGCAAACCACGCAACCAGTAACGTCAGCCCTCCCGTTACCCAAAACGGAAAGCTGTAGCCGAAACTGACCAATAGACCTGCAGTAGCGGGTCCTACAGCGTTTGACAGGCTGAGAAAAGAGGCGTTAGTACCCAGCCGCTCACCCTGCTCGTGGTCGCCGCATCGAAGGGACAGAATTGATTCAATCAGAGGTAAGGGAAATGAGTTCACGGCGCTGAAAACTAAGATGATGAGGCCAAACGCGACAAGGTTTGGGAAAGCAGGAATCAATAGGAAGAGAACGCCTCGTGCTGCCAGCATAAAGGCCAGGATGGACACAGCATCGAACTTTTTACGGAGTGGATCGAGGCCAAAGACCTGAGCGATGAAGCCAACCACTCCTACCACAGCGAATGTCAGTGCTAATCTCCCTGACGTCTGATTCAGGATATTAAGAAAGAAGGGCTGGAAAGCAAAGGTGAAAATGGTGAATGTAAATCCGCTTAGGAAAGTGAGCAAGAAGATGCGCCCAAATTGTGGATGTTGGATGGAACTTACTAGGTGTCCAAGTTTGAAGTCGGACCAGGAGAATTCGAATTTCTCGCAGACCTGATGGGTTTCAGGTAAGAAAAGGGCGCACAGGAGAGTAGCCACGAGCGCGATCGCAGCGGCTACGATAAAGCTCATGCCTAAGGAAGAAACCCCTGGCAGCGGCGGCACAACTTGGGCTAGATAGCTTAGGGGCGGCCCCGCGACGAATCCTAGGCGAAATGTTGCACCAAATACCCCAAAGGCTTTGGTGCGCTGTTCAGGCTTAGTGATGTCGCTGATGATGGCCTGGGCAATGGAATTGTTGCCACCTGTAACCCCATCCAGAATGCGTGATATGAAGAGCAGCCAAGCAAAGGGCGCAACACTTGCGACCAGATTTGCTGCCACAGTTCCCAGTAGGCTGAGGATTAGCAGCGGCTTACGGCCCATGCGATCAGAAAGTCGTCCTAGAATTGGCGTTCCTAAAAATTGCGAAGCCGCATACGCTGTTGTGAGCAAACTGGCTTGGAAGTCGCTCAGGCCAAACTGCTTGGCATAGGGATACAGGACCGGAATGATGATGGTGAAGCTGACGGCGTTGATGAAGGCCACCGAGGTGATAATCCAGAAGCGTCAAGGTAATCGCTCAGAAGCAGCCGCCATCAATTTCTCTCGCGAAATTTTAAAGACACAGTCTTGATCCTGAGCTATCTACTCACTTGTGCGGATACGATGCATCGTCTCTTGGGACAATTTAGCTGCCCCAACCGCGTCGAACTATTTTTAGAGGCGATCGCTCATCCCTTGACTCGATCAGCGGTCCGTAAAATTTGTCCTGCTAGCACTGCGGCCCCAAACCCATTATCGATATTGACGACTCCTACACCTGCTGCACAAGAATTCAACATTGTCAGCAGTGGCGCTAAGCCACCAAAACTGGCTCCGTAGCCCACACTTGTCGGGACCGCAATGATGGGGCAATCAGCAAAACCTGCCACGACACTGGGCAGTGCTCCCTCCATCCCCGCTACGACTACTAGCACATTGGCCTGCCGCAACAGCGCTTGATGCCGTAAGAGCCGGTGGATACCTGCCACCCCGACATCCCACAGCCGCAAAACCTGAAATCCTGACAGTTCAGCCGTCACAGCCGCCTCCTCAGCTACTGGAAGGTCAGCTGTACCGGCGGTCAAAATGCCAATAGTCCCTGGATGCTGCGGTCTTAGGTTCATGGGCACCAGGGCACAGATGCGGGCCATTTCGTAATACATCAACTCAGGCAGCGCTGCCCGAAGTTCCTGCGCCACCGCTGGTTCAATCCGCGTTGCCATGACGACTGGGGTGCGATCGCGCATTGCTTTCATAATCTGCACAATCTGCGCCACCGTTTTTCCTGGCCCCCAAATCACCTCGGGAAACCCCGTCCGCAGCGATCGGTGATGGTCTACCTTGGCAAAGTCTTCAACGGGTTCAAATTCCAGATATTTGAGTTTATCAAACGCAGTCGCCGGGCTCACTTGCCCCTGTGCGACTGCGTGCAACAATTCCTGTAATGCCTTTGGCTGTGTCACTCAACGCCTCTGACCACGACGTTTCTAGGCTATCGCGGGAGAGGATGGAGTGGGAGGGGGAGCGAGGAGGGGAGGCTAGGGAATTCAGAATTTGGAAGGGAGTGTTCCCAAGAAATCATCTTACGGCTTTCCTACTCCATCAGTTCCTGCCCTTAACTCTTTACCCTCTACTCTCCAATTTCTACCCTCCACTACTCCCCCTGCTTACTCTGCTCCTCCCACTCCCCCCACCTCGCCCTCCAGCACCTAGAATAGATACCTGTTGCTTTCAACAAAAATCATGTCTGTTCGCGTTCGTATCGCGCCGAGTCCGACGGGGAATTTACATATTGGCACTGCTCGGACGGCTGTCTTTAATTGGCTGTTTGCCCGTCACCATGGCGGTGAGTTTATCTTGCGGGTGGAGGATACAGATACGGAGCGATCGCGCCCTGAATTCACCGACAACATCACGTCTGGGCTGCAGTGGCTGGGTTTGAACTGGGATGAAGGACCGTTCTTTCAATCGCACCGATTAGAGCTGTATCGTCAAGCAATTCAGACGTTGTTAGATAAGGGACTGGCCTATCGCGCCTACGATACGTCTGAAGAACTAGACGCGATGCGCGAAGTTCAGAAAGCTAAAAAACAGGCTCCCCGCTACGACAACCGTCATCGCAACTTGACCGAGGAGCAGCAGCGGGCGTTTGAGGCTGAGGGGCGGCAGGCGGTTATTCGTTTCAAGATTGATGACGATCTCACGATCCAGTGGAAAGACATGGTGCGCGGGCCGATGACCTGGCAAGGCAGCGACTTAGGGGGTGACATGGTGGTGGCGCGGGCCTCTTCCGTCGAAAGTATTGGCCAGCCCCTCTATAACTTGGCCGTCGTGGTGGACGACATGGATATGGGGATCACGCATGTGATCCGGGGTGAAGACCATATCGCCAATACAGCTAAGCAAATCCTGCTGTATGAGGCCCTCGGTGGTCAGGTGCCAGAGTTTTCTCACACACCTTTGATTTTGAATCAGTCAGGGCAAAAGCTTTCCAAACGCGATGGTGTAACCTCTATTTCTGATTTTCAAAAGATGGGCTTTACAGCAGCAGCTCTGGCTAACTACATGACGTTGCTAGGTTGGTCAGCTCCTGATGCGGAAGAGCTGTTTACTCTCAACGAGGCAGCGCCTAAGTTCAGTTTTGATCGCGTCAACAAAGCGGGAGCCAAGTTTGACTGGGATAAACTGGACTGGATCAACAGCCAATATTTGCACAAAACTCCCGCCCCAGAACTTTTAGAAATGCTGGTGCCTTACTTGCAGGAAGCGGGTTATACCTTCGATATGGAGGCTGACAAAGAGTGGCTGACCGCTTTGGCAGCTTTAGTGGGTCCCAGCTTGTCCCGTTTACCCGATGTCGTAGACCTAAGTCGCTTTTTCTTTACCGAAATCGTTGCGTATTCTGAAGCGGCTACAAAACAACTTCAGCTTGAGGGGGTCGCGGATTTGCTGCAGGCAACCTTGGAGAAATTACAGGCAGGTACTTCGCTAGACTCTCCGGAAGCGGGCAAAGCGCTAGTGAATGAAGTTGTCAAAGCCCAAGGCGTTAAGAAAGGGCTGATGATGAAGTCGATGCGGGCGGCTCTGATGGGCGACATGCAAGGCCCCGACCTGATGGAGTCTTGGCTGATTTTGCACCAGCGTCAGTTTGATCAGAGTCGTCTCGCTCAAGCCTTAAAATTAGCCCAAGCTTGAAATCGCCACCCACGCTAGCCAATTTAGTAAGGTGCCCCCAAATGAAATTCATCAAGATTTTCTGCCTGCCGACGTTAGGTAGCCTAATCGGGTGTTTGTCTGTAACAGTGGCGGGGGGCATACGACCGCAACCAGGATGGGCTCAGGTCACTACACCAGCACCCATTCATCGCGGGGATTCTTATCTAGTTGACCTTCAGGAAGCTGAGCGACGCGATCGCAGCGTTGAAATATACGCAGTAACGCTGACTACAGGCTTTACACCTGACCCGACTGTGCTTGAGGGAAGGGGGGGGGGCGATCAGCCTGCCAAAGACGTAGTCAACATACAACACACAGGAACCGGTGCTTGCCTCGGCTTTATTACCCTGACCCCTCACGAAGAAATTACCCTCAAGGACAACTTCTCAAATTTGGAGATGCTAGTAGAGTCCGAGATTGATACGACCTTGATTGTGTCAGGACCAGGTGGTGTCTGGTGCAACGATGATAGCCAGGGACAGAATCCAGCGATTTCTGGTGAATGGCTGCCGGGCCTCTATCAAGTCTGGATTGGGGCGTATAGTCGTAGAGAAGCCCCCAGTTACAGACTCTACATTAGTGATCAATCCTAGGCATTCGCCGGCTCTTGAAAGTTGCCTTGACCAATCAGAATAGCGGTAGCCAGGGTGATGGTTGGGAGCGATGTTCCAAGCCCGACCTTTATAGAATTTGATCAGACCCTTCAAATTACGTTAAATTTAGTTAACAC
>JBCBJE010000482.1:0-4841 GCA_038523735.1 Cyanobacteria bacterium J06626_18
AAATCGCGACCTCGGAGTCATCAAAACGATTCGTAGCCCCCCTAAGCAGCTTGACTTTTCACCCTATTTCAAGACCCTGACAGGGGCATCTTGACATCATGCCTTCCACACTAACTTGTCACCCATCCTCCCTCGCGATGCTTCGTGGTTTCATGCCCGGCGCATTGGGTGGCTCTCCGGCGATAGAGCACCTGTTTGAGAATGCTGGCGAACAGCCCTATCATCAGATTGGGAGCCTCACCCTAGCGATGCAGGTCGCCTTAAACCAATTATTGAACTGCCCGTTCCAAGGTCTGACGAAGCAAATTTATCTGGAAAGTAAGTGCTACGAGCTGGTGGCGCTTAAGCTAGAGCAGATGAAGACGCGCGATCGCGATCAGTCACCCAAAACACGTCCTCCCCTCGAAGAAGAAGACGTCGGACGAATTCACCAAGCCAAGGACATCTTAATCACGCATCTTGAAAACCCACCGTCGCTGCTAGAGTTAGCGCGTCAAGTTGGCATCAATGACCACAAACTCAAAAAAGGGTTTCGTCAGGTCTTTGGCACAACCGCGTTTGGCTACTTGCTGCAATATCGTTTGGAACGTGCCCGCCAGCTTTTAGCGACAGGCGAATTGAGTGTGACAGAAGCAGCTCATCAAGTTGGGTTTGCCAATCGCAGCTACTTTACCAAAGCCTTTTGCAAGCAATTTGGTCTAACGCCAGGGGCTTATCGACGCAGCCAGCGAGGGACTTTCTACAACCGCTAAGCAGAAACTCCGCTGACCATACAAAAAGACTCCGTCCACCATACAAAACGACCTTTAACCACACCCTCACAACCTGTAAGCTTCTTGCAATGCATTGTCAATTGGGGCTCAGGATATTAGGGGATAGTAGTATAACTCCTGCTCCTGCAGGCCCCAGTTCTAAATGAGTGTGGGGTTTCATGTTGAATCCGTTGCAGTATGGATGTTCTTTGATCGGGCTATTGACTGTGGCGATCGCGCCTGCAGTCAGAGCTGAGGTTATTTCCAGCGATCGCAATTCTACCGACGAAGCTAGACATGCGGAGTCTGCGATCGCTGATGATTTGAGCCCATCGCTGTCTCAGCCTGTTGAGGATGCGGCGATCGCTCAACAGGCTGAAACCGCCATCCAAATCACCGGGATCCAGGTAACTGAGACCGAGACGGGGTTGACCATCCGTCTGGAAACCCTAGATGGCAGCATGCCGCAGAGCTTTACCAGTCGCTTTGGCGAAACGATCATTATCGACCTGACCAACACTCAACTGAACTTACCAACAGACGATTCTATCTTGCAAGATAATCCGGCTGTCGGGATTGCCTCGGTTCAGGTCACACCTTTGGATGCCAATAGTGTTCGTATTACGATTATTGGTGAAGAGCAAGCCCCGACAGCCAACTTGGTTCAGGACAATGGCGAACTGGTTGTGAGCGCATCGACAACAGACGCTGTTGCCGATCAGCCGCCAGAGGCTCCAGAGTTGCCTGCTGACGAAGAGACCATTCGTATTTTGGTCACTGGCGAGCCAACCGATTCCCCATACTTGGCACCTGATACGACCGGGGTCAACCGTACCGATGCCTCAATTTTTGAGATTCCCCAGACGATACAAGTGCTTCCAGAGCGATTGCTAGAAGACCAGCAAGTGATTCGCTTGCAAGACGCTTTGCTGAATGTGCCCAATGTTGTCCAGGGGAATCAGTTTGGTGGGGTTAGTGAGCAACCTGTGATTCGTGGCTTTGATGAGCTGACAATTTTGCGCGATGGCTTTCGTCGTAGAACCGAAGTGGGTGCGCGGCAAGCACTGCAGGAGACGGCTAACATTGAGCGAATTGAGGTGCTGAGTGGTCCGTCATCTATCCTGTATGGCAATGTTGAACCCGGAGGTGTCATTAACTTAGTGACTAAGCGGCCATTGTCAGAGTTTTTTGCCGAAGCTGAGCTGCAAGCCGGGAGCTTTGGCTTTGTCCGCCCTACTGTCGATATCACAGGTCCAATCACGGCAGAGGGTGACTTGCGCTATCGCTTCAACGCGGCGTATGAGTCCGGTGAAGGGTTCCGCGATTTTGACACGGATATAGAGCGCTTTTTGGTTGCTCCTGTATTGGAATGGCAAATTAGCGATCGCACCAACCTCATCTTGGCACTGGAATACCTAGACGATAGCCGCCCCTTTGATCGGGGCATTCTCCCCTTCGGTAATGGGGTGGTAGATGTGCCGCGCGATACCATCTATGGTGAGCCGGATGATTTTTCGGAAATCGAAACGCTGGATGTAGGTTATCGGCTTGAGCATGAATTTAGCGACAATTGGCGACTCCGTAACCGCTTCCGCTACAGCACCACTGATTTTCTCAATCGGCGGACTGAGGTTAGCGAAGCTTTGGGCGGCATCAACGAGGTCACTGGCGATGTTAACCGAACCTTTATGAATAACGATAGCCAGATCAATGTTTTTGATTTTCAGACCGAGTTGGTTGGCGAGTTTACGACCGGGCCAATTGAGCACACAGTGCTGCTAGGGGTCGATTTTCTCTTCTCTGATATAGACCGTAAAACCACAACTACACTCGCCCCAATCATCAATTTATTTGACCCTGAAGTTGGCATCATTGACGCACCGGATATCCCCCTTCCCTTCACATCGAATGATATAGAATCTGACCTTTCTCAAGTGGGTTTAATCTTCCAAGACCAAATTCGAGTTCTGCCCAATCTAACGTTTCTCCTGGGAGGGCGGCTCGACTTTATTCATCAGCAAGTCCAAGCAGAACCTGTCTTTATTCCGGGACTTCTTTCATCCCCTGGCTCTGACGATGAGCAAGATTTCACAAACTTTAGCCCGCGACTGGGTGTTGTGTACCAGCCCATTGAGCCATTGTTTTTCTACGCTAGCTACAGTCAATCTTTTACGCCTAACACGCTCACACAAACAACGTCAGATGGAGACTTTTTGGACCCAGAAGAGGCGGAGCAGTTTGAAATTGGAGTCAAGGCGGAACTGCTGGAGGGACGACTGGCGGCAACGCTGGCATTTTTCGACCTGACGCTTGAGAACATTGCCACCGCTGACCCGGATAACGGTGAATTTGTGATCCCGATTGGGGAACAAACAAGTCAGGGGGTTGAGCTGACTGTGCAAGGGGAGATTTTGCCCGGGTGGAATGTGGTGGCTTCCTACGGCTGGCTCGATGCTGAAGTTTCCGAGAGTGAAGATTTTCCCGAGGGGGCGACGCCTGCTCACACGCCAGAGAACACAGCTAGCTTGTTTACCACTTATGAGATTCAAGAAGGCAATCTCGCCGGACTGGGCTTCGGCTTGGGAATATTTTTTGTCGATGACAGGTTTGGTAATGTTCAAAATGACTTCAAGCTTGACAGCTATTGGCGCACCGACGCTTCTATTTTCTACCGTAGCGATCGCTGGCGAGTAGGTCTGAATTTTCAAAATATTTTTGACGAAGAGTACTTTACGGGGGGAGTATTGCGCCGGGGCACGAACCCTGGACAACCCTTTACAGTTCTAGGGTCGATCGCGTTCACTTTTTAAGGTTTAGTCACTCGTTCTCTGGCATCCATTCTTATCAGTACCAAACATCGGAACTTGCCTTGCGTTATGACAAACCCGCCCCTTAGCACTCTTACCCGCCGCGAATTTTGGCTCATAGCTGCCGGTATGTTTAGTCTGGCGATCGGCTGTAGCCGTCGGAGCACCCTGCCAGCAATCTCTCGCGAACGACTGCCTTCTGAGACTCGCCTAATTACCCATGCCTTGGGCACGGCTCAAGTTCCCGAGGTACCGCAGCGAATTGTTGTCCTCAGCGGTATCTCTGACCTAGAAGCCCTACTGGCGTTGGGCGTCAAACCTTTGGCCGCAGCCGGAGACGATCGCTCCTTTGGACGGAGAGTCTGGCAACCACATATGGCAGACCAACTGCAAGGGGTCGAAATGCTGCCGTCAAGACGCAATATTAGCGTGGAAAAAGTAGCGACTCTGCAGCCCGACTTGATAATTGGTGTGTCTAATCAAGTTGAGGCGATTTACCCCCAACTCAGTCAAATTGCAGCCACTGTTACGCTCGACCCAAGTCAGCCCTGGCAGGCAAGTCTCCGCTTAGTCGCTGAGGTAGTGGGTGAAACAGAGCAAGCCGAAGCCTGGATTACGGCCTTTGAGCAACGGGTAGCCACTCTAACAAGCACCTACCGCGACGCGATCGCAGGAACTACTTATACCACCACGTTTTATCGGCCCGGTGAACGTCGGTTCCATATGATTGCAGGCCACGATCTCGACCAGGTGTTTCAGCAAATCGGCTTAACTAGGCCCCCTGAACAGGCTCAAATTGGTTCGGTGACGGTAGGCAACCTGAGAAGAGGCGACATTAGCCTGGAGCGTCTCGACCTGGTTGACACCGATCTTCTCTTCTTCTATCACTATGACTATCCCACCATTCAGAAACTACACGAACTCCCTGAGTTGAATCGAATTCTAGATGCGGAGCCACTGCTTCGTAGCCTGCGAGCTGTAGAGACTGGTCGCGCATTTATCGTCCCAGCCTACTATTGGTTCCTTGGGAGAGCAATGGGGATCCCGATGGCCGTTGATGACCTGGAAACTGCTGTGCTGCCCCTCATTACGCAACAGAGCCCTGCATAATCAGTGAGCCTGTAAGCCGCGTCCAGCTCACCTGGGAATGAATTGCAATAAGCTGTTATTAATAGCGGTCTAATGACTTACCCCGACCGTCTCTCTAATACACAGCACGGTTCATTGACAAGAAGTATGGCAATCGAACTTTCACTTAACCATCCAGATGATTGGTTGCAAC
>JBCBJE010000483.1:0-4839 GCA_038523735.1 Cyanobacteria bacterium J06626_18
GTATTTAGATAACGTATTTGGCTGTTGGGGCTATGCTGTCTAGATGGCCTCACAAGCGATCGCGCTCAACCTTAGCGGCCCCCGTCAACCTCAGATAAGCGCATTTAAGCGAATTTGATGTGGTGAGGGAAACCACCTGCTTGTGGCCGTTCCAGGCATGAACGCCTTCAACCGCTGCATTGATCGCCCATAGCCCCGCACGAGTCATCATGCTTTGATAAGTTCCTAGTTAACGGTATTCTTGATCGCCGGCTGTAGAGCATTGCAATGCTCAAGTCGTATTATTGATGCCTGTGAGAAGTGATGAATTCTAATGGTTCGGGCGATCGCGTTTCATAGCTAATATTTAATCCCGGAATATCAAACCTTTTATGAGCGCCTCAATTCTTGTGTGATCGGTCGCTAACTGAAGGTAGATCTTGTTCGAGGTGACTAGGATAGGAAGATGTTGGTTGCCCAGAACATGGCCCAAATGAATCAGCGCTAAAGCGCATCCGGATGGCTCATCAGATACGCTTAGCACCATCAGTTTCTGTACTTTTAAATGAATGATGACCAGTTGATTTTGAGCCGTTTCAAAGACATCACCTTCTGTAAGGTGCCAATCTCTTCGTTTAACGATGCCAACCGCTATTCCACACTTTGAAGTTGCGTGAATGCGGGCTTTTTTGCAGTCTTCATGAGTCAGCTCCACTTCCAGGCAACAGCCAGCAGTCCGACTCAGCGACGCCTGTTTTTGCAGGTTGCCGTTCTGGTTAAGATTGCCCAAATAGATATCAGCAAGATTGATTGTCGTCATTTTGGGATATGGGGTAGAGAGGGTTGCTCCGTGGCTTGGCGGACACAATTCAAGATGGATTGACTATATTCTTTGATGCTGTCGACCTCAGTACTCATTAGGCGAACTAACAACCCATTACAGTTGGGCAGCGCGGAGCATCCGGATAATAGCTTGGATGAATCAATGGGTGTACTCGCCTCTAATGTATGAATCAATGAGGCTAAGTCCACGCCAGGAAGTACTAAAACGATATTGGCAATGATGGGGAATTTTGCAAAGAAAAGACTGTCTTTAAATGGGTTCGTATGCCCTTCTAAGCGCATGGCATCGCCGAAGATAAGGTCTCCATCCAGAGACCGGACCCGCAGGCGACTCACGTAATAGTGAAAGTCGTAAAATTCCGATCTTGCCAATCGCCCAGGGAGAACGATCTCGCTAAGAAATACATGGCTCGTCGGATGCAGCTTTACTTCAGTCACTTGTTCAAAACTGGCGTTGGCGTACAGAATGACGGGTTCTGGCACAAACTCTAAGCTAGCCTTTGCACCCAATGTGACGTGATAAGTGGAGCGAGCAATTAAATCAGGGAGCGGTGAGGTATGGATTTTAGTTGCTGCTTGATCGGTCAGATAAACCTGTGCGTTAGTGCCAATGTCTAAGCCAATGTGAAGGTTGTCACCCGCTAGCAATCCTGGTGATGAATTCATTAGGTAAAGATAGGCACGCTTTGCGTTCGTTTTATCAAGGCGAAATACCCGCGATAGCTGGAAAGGATAGGCCGTATACTGCCTTGAAACAAAGGTTTGTTGAGAGCGATCGCACCCCAAACTCAAGTAAAGTTGAAATGTGTCGGATGAGTTTTGAGTGGTTTTAGATGCCGTCATAGAAGACGACTTTAATTGCTCAGCGTAGCTTAGATGCATAGTCAGTCATCACCCAACGGCAACTTGGCGAAATAGAACGGTTTTTTCAATAAATTGGATGACATCATCGACACCTTCCCCCGTTTTGCAATTGGTATAGGCAATCGGTCGATGCTCACGACGTGCCGTAGCTTCGCGGCGGATCCGGTCTAAATCAGCGCCTACATAGGGCGCAATGTCGATTTTATTAATCACGGCCAAATCAGACTGGATAAAACCAGGGCCGTTCTTCCGGGGAATATCATCACCGGCCCCGACATCAATCACAAAAATATAGGCATCGACGAGATCGTAGCTAAAGGTCGAGGCCAAATTATCACCACCGCTCTCCACAAACACTAAATCGAGATGCGGATAGGCGCGCTCCAAATCTTGAATCGCCAGTAAATTCATCGTGGGATCTTCGCGAATGGCAGTGTGGGGGCAGCTCCCCGTTTCTACCCCGATGATGCGTTGAGGGGGCAGAATCCCTTTTTGCTTGAGGCGATCGGCGTCTTCTTGAGTGAGCAAATCGTTGGTAACTACCGCCAGTTCAACCCCACATTGCACCAATCGTGGCATCAAGGCTTCTAACAATGCCGTCTTACCACTACCTACTGGTCCACCAATGCCGACCCTTGCGATTGTTTCTGCCATGGGTATTCACCTAAAGATATACAACCGACCTAGCGGCACCTTTGACACAGGTTCACAGGTGGCGATGTCCCCATCCACCCTGACTTGGAAGGTGTCTGGATCAACTTCAATTTCAAGACAGGCATCATTGTGCAGCATGTCCTGCTTTGTGAGTTCGCGAGTCCCTTTAACCGGGAGGAGCTGCTTGCGGAGGCCGAGGCGAGCGGGTAAGTCTTTTGCAAGGGCAGCTTGGGTGACAAAGCCTACGGAAGTTGTCTGACAGGCTACGCCAAAACTGCCCCATTGAGGGCGATACAAGATTGGTTCGCAGGTCATGAGTGAGGCATTGGATTCGCCCATAGCAGCCCAGGCAATGAAGCCTCCTTTAATTACAACTTCGGGTTTGATGCCAAAAAAGGTAGGGTTCCACAGCACAATATCCGCCAGTTTGCCAGGTTCAATAGAGCCGACGTAATCATCGATGCCGCCGGTTTTAGCCACGTTGATCGTGTATTTGGCCAAGTAACGCAGCACCCGCTGATTATCGTTGTGATCGCTATCTTCAGATAAGGTCCCTCGCTGATCCTTCATCTTGGACGCAAGCTGCCAGGTGCGGCAAATGACCTCCCCGATGCGACCCATGCCCTGGCTATCAGAGCCCAGCATACTGATGGCTCCCATATCGTGCAGAATGTCTTCCGCTGCAATGGTTTCTGCTCGAATCCGCGACTCGGCAAAGGCCACATCTTCTGGCACTTTGGGATTTAAGTGGTGGCAGACCATCACCATATCCAGGTGTTCGTCGAAGGTGTTCACCGTGTAAGGATTAGTGGGATTGGTCGAAGAGGGCAGGCAATGGTCATAGGACGCCACTTTGATGATGTCGGGGGCGTGGCCGCCCCCCGCTCCTTCGGTGTGGTACATATGGATGGCACGACCCGCGATCGCCGCCATTGTGTCTTCGACGTACCCCGATTCGTTTAAGGTATCGGTGTGAATCTGCACCTGAAAGTCATAGCTATCAGCCACTGTGAGGCAAGTATCAATGACGGCAGGCATTGAGCCCCAGTCTTCATGGATTTTGAGGCCATAGGCGCCATTTTCGACTTGTTCTACCAAGCTTTCTGGCAGGCTTGAACTGCCTTTGCCCAGAAAGCCAAAGTTGAGGGGAAAGCCTTCGGCAGCCTGCAGCATCAGGCTCAGATTGTAGGCTCCGCTGGAGCAGATGCCGACGGTCACGGGGCCTAAGCCGCCGCCCAGCATGGTGGTAATGCCGCTGGATAGCGCTTCGGCACATAAGCCGGCACTGTCAAAATGAACATGACAGTCGAGGCCACCGGGCGTAGCAATCAGTCCTTCACCGGCCCGCACGTCTGTATTAGCGCTGATGATCAGATTGGGCGCGACCCCATCCATGATGCCAGGATTGCCAGCCTTGCCAATGCCAACAATGCGACCATTTTTAATGCCGATATCGGTTTTGACGATGCCCTGAACCGGATCTAGCAACACCACATTAGTGATGACCAAATCTAATGATCCTTCAGCAGCGGTAATGCCGGGGGCCATGCCCAGTCCATCACGCAGGGTTTTGCCGCCGCCAAAGACACACTCATCCCCATAAACAGTCGTGTCTCTTTCTACTTCGATGATGAGGGACGTATCGGCGAGGCGGATGCGATCGCCCACGGTCGGGCCAAATAACTCGGCGTAGCGTTCACGACTAATTTCCATCACTGCTTCCCCTATTCACTCCATCCAAATCCCGACGCCTGCAGCTGTTCCAAGGCTTGACTGCGAATATCGGGCTGATCCAGTGCTCCGTCAACCAGGCTGTTTAGACCCTGCACCAATCGATTGCCGCCTAAGGCCACTAGGGTGACCTGCTTCGTGTCACCGGGCTCAAAACGAACGGCTGTGCCAGCCGGAATATCGAGACGAAACCCATAGGCTTCGGAGCGCGCAAACTGCAACGCTCGATTCACTTCAAAGAAATGAAAATGTGAGCCAATCTGAATGGGGCGATCGCCCGTGTTGGCGACCGCAAGCGTTTTGACTGCGCGATCAGCGTTGAGCTGAATTGGATCGGCAGCACATAAAATCTCACCTGGAATGGCATCGCGATCGCTCATTAAGAGACCTCCTCATGCACCAGTGGGCGAATCGGATTATGAATACTCACAAGTTTGGTGCCGTCTAAAAAATGGGCCTCCACTTGAACTAATGGAATCAGTTCTGCAACCCCTGGCAATACATCCTCGACCGATAAAAGGGTTGCGCCTTCAGACATCAGCTGAGCGACACTTTTATCTTCCCGCGCCCCTTCAACAATGAAGTCGGTGATGTACGCGATCGCTTCCGGAACATTTAACTTAAGGCCTTTTTTCTTACGACGTCGGGCAATTTCAGCCGCAGTAAAAATGGTAAATCGCTCAAGTTCTCGGGGTGTTAAATACATTTATCGCATCCTCAATACAACACGGGCTGAACCATAGAATAAAGCACTGATTTAGTTGAGAC
>JBCBJE010000484.1:0-4837 GCA_038523735.1 Cyanobacteria bacterium J06626_18
TCGGTAATCAAGACAAGCGAGTTTACTGCGGAAATACTCTGACTCTGCAGTCGGGTTCATCTTCTTACTAGGAATCTCAGTATGCCTTTCCAACTTCATACGGAACTCAAAGGTGAGAGTGCTGAGCTACTTCAGCAGTATCAACAGTCCAAGGAGTCTGGCCTTCGGAATCGTCTGGTACAGCTCAATATTGGTCTCGTACGTCGTGAGGCGCATCGCTGGGCACGCCAATCGAGTGAGTCATTTGAAGACTTGATGCAGGTCGGAAGTCTTGGCCTGATCAATGCCATTGAGCGGTTTGATCTCTCGAAGGGATATGCTTTCAGCTCTTTTGCGATTCCTTACATTCGCGGTGAAATTCAGCACTATTTACGCGATCGCAGCGCCACGATGCGAATTCCGCGTAAATGGCAGAGTCTTGCTTATCAGGCGCGCAAGGCAGTTCAAACACTCCGAACTGAACTCCATCGGCAACCCACGGACCTTGAAATTGCTGCGGCACTTGGAATTTCGATTAGCGAGTGGCAAGAGGTTAAGTTGGCCACCCGCAATCGATCTTTGTTAAGCCTGGATGCTCCTGTCACCGATGAGGAAACGCGCTCAGCTTCGCTATCAGATGTCTTGCCTGACCCCAAATATCGCAGTTTTCAACTAGCTGAAGAAGATCGGATTCGCCTGCAGCAGGCTTTGCAACAGCTGGAAGAGCGCACGCGCAAGATTTTAGAATTTGTTTTTTTACATGACTTGACCCAGAAAGAAACGGCTGAACGTTTAGGGATTAGCTCCGTAACCGTTTCGCGACGGGTTAAACATGGGCTACAGCGTCTCCGTCATCTGATGACAGCCTCTGACGAGGATTAGTTGCACATCAACATATTTGACGAAATGGAGTGATCCCGTTTGGCTTAGATGCGCTATCGTTAGACCGAACAGATTGAGAAAGGTTTTGTCGAGTCGCCTTCCTTCAACTGTGCTCTTCCGTTTTTGACCTCTTGGGAGGCTTGAATCATGCGTCGTTTAGCAACGCTGGTCTTTTTGGTGGTGCTGGGGTTGTCCACCACGGGTTGCGCTTTCTTCAATAATATTTTCAGTGGTTTTCGCGGCGGCGATACTGAATCAACCGTACCCAGCGAGACTGACGACACTGAGGTCGCGACCGAAGAGCCTGATGCGGATGCGACCGAGACCGACGCCACAGAAGACGATGAGCTATTCCAGGAAGCTGTACTGCCAGGGTTGCCAAGCGCCGCTGAGATTGCGTTAGCAGAGTTGCTACCTTCTACCGATGCGAATGAGCGCCTGAAAGAGGTTGAAAACGATCGCTCTGATCCCTACGCATTCGTGCCTATTCCTCCGACTCCCTCAGCCTTGCCGCCCGCCCCGGAAGACGCCCCAGGTCAAGGCGCAGAGACTGTTGACCAAGATGAGGCAGATGATGGCGCTGCTGATGGAGGCACCTTCACCGACGCTGATCCAAATGGCACGACAGAACCCTTTGTTGCACCTGATGATGCGTTTCCTCCTCTTGAGACGCTACCACCTTTGCCTGATCCAGCTGTCGTAGCGTCGCAGGTGCAAATTTTCGGTATTGCTGAGATGAATGGCACAGTATACGCCATTGTTCAGGCTCCGAATGAGCCAACCAGTCGCTACGTCCGTGAGGGCGATCGCCTCTCAAATGGTGCAGTTCTGGTGAAACGGATTGAGACTCGGCCTAGCAGTGAGCCGCTAGTCGTGTTGGAAGAGCGGGGCACTGAAATTGCGCTGCCTGTCGGTGCTGGTGGTGGTGATCCCGACGCGGATGGTGCTACCGAGGAAGCTGCGGTTCAGCCGCCACAGGGTTCCCCGGAGATTGCCGTTCTACCCCTGCCTGACCTTGGCAACTAGGCGCGTGGGCTAATTCCCAACTATTCTCAAATATATTTTTAAGCAGGAATCATTGATGGCTTTAGGAAGCTGGTAATGGTTCCTATTTCTATGTGGCTGATTTTGCTACTCATCTTGTCTGGCAGAAGTAATAACAGTATTGAACTACCAGCCCAAACGCTTCAAACATGCAAGAACCAACGAGATATCTATCGGCTAGCCCAAGGCGCTTTCTAATTAGTTCTCTGAACGTTTCTCAAGGGAGAGTTTCCTCTTGCCTCCCTGGAGGGGGAATTTACGTACTTTTTCACCTTCTTCTTCTTGCATCTGTTGAGAAGCCGTCTCCAACAAACGTGTTATCGTCGTTGCCTGAGTGTTATTGCCATTGACTAGATACATGCAGCCCTCACCAGGAGGAATAACGCAGAACCATGCAAACAAAGCGGATTGCGATTCTGACTGCCTTATCCCTTCTGATCGGTGGCTGCTCTTCCCCGGAAGCCGCCCTTGAAGCACGCTATGAAAGTTTTATGGGCAAGTCCATCGATCTCTCAGAAGTCGAGGCACCCTACCACGAGTTTTTCGCCGAACCGAGAGATCTAGAGGATTACAAAATCGCCCAAAATGACATCGGTGCCCAATCCTCGGGGGCGTGGAAATTGCCATCAGGCGTCTCATGTGCGAACCCATTGAGGTTCATGCGGCAGAAAGCGGTCTACCTGTCGAATGGTATGCCATCACGTTTAGCGAAACGCGAACCATGTGTTTGATGATCCTTAGCATTAGCAACAACGCGACTGAAGTGCGTGCGGTGTATCCAGACGATGGCATTCCAGGGGAAGTGGATCCCTCGCAGGGCGAGGTTTGGATCGAGATCCTAGAAGGAAATGTCAGCGAAGCGCTCGGGTTTGCAGGAGCCTCTCGGGTTGATTTTAAGAGGGGAGTCCTAGAACCAGGGACTCAAGTGGTGACCGCCTTTTGGATACGCACAAACATTGAGTGGGATGAAATTGCCAGCCTTTCGTATACGGCGGGTGCTCCTTTAGAGGAAAATCAAACCCCTGTAGGCGATGGGTATCAGTTTGAAATTGAGATTAGGGATTGGGACTATGTCCCCCTGCCTGAAGACTTAGAGTCTTTTTTCTCAGATTGGACTGTACAACCTTAGTCAGCCAGCGCAGGGTGCGTGCCTTGTTTACGGATACTCTCATACTCATCCCGTTATCGGAACGCACCCTCACTGAGCAAAGACGCTTCTAAATTGGGCAAGTGGCCTTGGGGTAATACCATTTCCACCAATCACGGCTACAGATCAAGAATATGTAAGGGCGCACAGCCGTTCGCCTTGGACGAAATGTGTAGCTGCCCCACGCAGAATTGGTATAAGTCCGCAGAGCAAGAGAGAAAGGTTACAGTTCAGCTGAACACCCTCAGACAGGGTAAAGGTAAATACCTGAGGCGCGATCGCCCTGCCACCGCAATTCTCACAGTCGCGATCGCCCTTCTCCCATCACCAACCCTCGGGCTAGACTGAAACAAGCCAACCGCCGAATAGGTCTGCGGTCTCATGCGCTTCATCAATCCCAAAACCGACTTCGCCTTCAAGAAGATCTTTGGCTCACCCCAAAGCCAGCCCGTGCTGATTAGCTTCCTCAACGGGGTGCTCTACGACGGGGCTAATACTGTGCAGTCCCTCGACATCTTGAATCCCTATCAAGCACCCCGCATCCGCGGTATGAAGGACACCTACCTCGATGTCAAAGCCCTGCTCAAAGATGGCACCAGCGTCATCATCGAGATGCAGGTCCTCAACGTCGAAGGCTTTGAAAAGCGGATTCTCTACAACGCCGCCAAGACCTACTCGACCCAACTCGGAACCGGCGATGACTACACCCTGCTCAACCCCGTCATTGCCTTGACCATCACTGACTTTGTCATGTTTGAAGACTCGGACCCTTACCGGTCCTGCTTTGTGCTGAAGGAAAAAGAGTTTCTGATTGATTACCCCACCCATGACCTGGAACTGGTGTTTGTGGAGTTGCCGAAGTTTGAGCAGTCTGTCGAAGACCTCAGCAATCTGAAGGAGCAGTGGTTGTTTTTCCTCAAGTATGCCAAAGAGTTAGCAGCCGTTCCGAGTGAGATGAGCGGCGTCCCAGCGTTACAGCAAGCCTTTGAGTTTGCCAACCAAGCGAATCTAACGCCAGAAGAGCTAGAGGATTTGGAGCATCGGGAGATGTTTCTGCACGACCAGCGCAACGCTCTGAAGCTAGCCCGCAGGCAAGGGCTTGAGGAGGGTCTTGAAGAGGGGGCTGAGCGGGAAAGGGGACTGATTCTACGACAGCTTGTGCGTAAGTTGGGCGAACTTCCTGAGGATTTGCGGGTACAGGTAACTCAGCTTGAGTTGTCAGTATTAGAGAGTCTGGGAGAGGCGCTGTTTGAGTTTGAGGGGGTGGAAGATTTGCAGGCGTGGTTGGCGAAGCTGTAGACATCACAGTCATGAATACCAGCTGGTAAAACAGGTCTCTGCATCAATCAGCGCATTGAGAAGAGGTAAATTGCTTTCGTGCAGACATTTTTCGCGGAAGCTACATTCCGCGAGGGGCGCATTCACAATTCCAGGTGACTGTATCATGCTGTACACGGTTGTGAGGCCGACAACTACGGCACCCCCTTCAACGGTCAACTGAGCCCATGATGATGTCAATACTGCCAAGAGTCACCACAATATCGGCAACTTTGACGCCTTTTAAGAGGTAAGGCAAAATCTGCAGATTGTTGAAATCAGCCGAGCGGATTTTCCAGCGCCAGGGAAAGACAGTGTTATTGCCAATGATGTAAATGCCCATCTCACACGACTTGGCAAGTTACGAGCAGAGAAAAATAGAGGCTGGTGAGCGCCGTTTCTAACCGGGCATGAGCACCTCCATAATCTGTGGGATAGACTGGCCTTGAGCCAGGAGCCCCTGCGTCA
>JBCBJE010000485.1:0-4829 GCA_038523735.1 Cyanobacteria bacterium J06626_18
AGCACTCTCATCCCCTGACAACGCCTCCATCAGCGCCGGGGCCACCTCACTCCCGGCTACATCAATAAACCCCAAAGCCTCAGCAGCTCTCCCTCGGACCTCAGCACTCTCATCCCCTGACAACGCCTCCATCAGCGCCGGGGCCACCTCACTCCCGGCTATATCAATAGACCCCAAAGCCTCAGCAGCTTTCCCTCGGACCTCAGCACTCTCATCCCCTGACAGCACCTCAATAATAGTTGGTACCGCCTGATCCCTACATCGCAGCAGGGTATTGTAAGAACGATACCCTGCTCCGGAGAGCAACTTGGTGACCGCTACCTCTCGATCTTGACATTCTGAGACCAAGACCTCAGCACTCAGGGGCAATGGCATCACGACACGAACCGAGAGCACAAGAGTAGGCAGTAGGCGCTTCAGTAAGAGCATGGCAAGTGGAAGCAGAGCTACACTCTACATCATCAATCACAGTTGATAACTTTCCCGATCCCTTCATGAAGGACTCAACCGACCTTCACAAAGAAGTACGCGATCGCTCCCGCGAACCATGCTTGTCAATGGTTTCTGTGTCACCTTGGTTAACATTCATGCTTGGGTGACACGGAAAACGCAATCAAACCTAAACCTCCTCAAGCACTACACCCTCAGCTACAGCAACTGAAGGACATTCATCCTGACTTTGAGTGGTCTCCAACTGAGTCACAACTCACTTTGCCCTACATTGCCGGTAACGCGATCGCTGACTCAAATGACGCGATCGCAGTACGCCGTTAACACGACTCACTTGGCCCCACATTTTCCCGGTTTCCCATTAACGCGATCGCTTCCTGTTCGCCTGAAATCCCCTCACACCAACCCATTAACACGACTCACTTGGTCCCACATCCCCGTTAACGCGATCGCGCAGGCCACCCATCAGATCACCGACCCGAGATAACATAACAGCAGCACGGACGCTACACCCTTTCCCTAATGACCTCAATCCCAACGGCCATAATCCCAACGGCCATTCTTGACCACTGTCAACAACACGGCTTCACCGAACCCTTTCTGAACGAAGGCAAATGGTACGCCTTTCCTAGCAATGGCGTTATCCCCGTTCAACTGACTTGGAAGACCAGCCTTGAGGCCGCTCTTCGACAAGCCATCCGATTCCATCCCGAAGAGCCATTCAGGCTGGCTCTTGAGGCGGGACACGCCATTGACTTCCAGGCCCTACGTCAGGCGTTTGACGAGGTCCAAAACCAGCCTTATCAAATTGTCAGCGACCACACTCAGCCAAATCCACCCAGTTATTAGGACGCAGATACGGGCCAGGAACCCTGCACTAAAATTACAAGGCGATCGCTTCCGCCATGACTTAAAACTCAGTTCACAGGCAGTCCACCCTCAAACTCAATCAATACCTCAAGCAGATCGGCTACCAAAGACGCGATGAGGGATGAGGGATAAGGGATGAGGCAGGTGCGGCCAGCGCCGAGGCAAGAGCCACCCTCAGCGCTAGCCGCATCCCCAACCACGGGTCAACAATCCTTAAAAATTTCCGCTTCCTGTTTGTCAGGAGAAATGTCTGATCTAGCATTGGAATCAGCCGCTCGCGACTTAGGAGCAAGTATGGCGTCTCCACACCCCATCCCCGAAGCAGTCCGAGCCTACTGCAGTCAAAATAACTATTCTGAACCGGTGCTGCAAGACGGCCAATGGTGGGCCTTCCCGTCCCATGGCGACCAGCTAGTTCCGCTCCCGATATCAATGGCTCGACTGAATAAAGTAATCGAAGTCGCAACCATTGCTTCATTCTTAGTCGTCGCTCTTCTCGGTTTGCTCGATGCTCTCAACGGATCAGGGCCGCTAGATATCGTCCGAATACAGTCAGTCACGATCGCCTTTACAGCCTACGTATTCCTGCGATTCACTTTTGGCAAAGTTAAAAAAGTCCTCGTCGCCCTGCTGGCACTCGCTTTCTTCACGGTTGCGGCCCTCAAGGGACTCACTTCCCTCGATCACCTTCTCATCCACGCCCTCTCTGGCCTGATTGGGGGCCTCCTCATCCCTGGTAAAAAGACAATACTGGCACACGCCTCATCGACGCGGCAAGAACCCCAATAAGGGGGCAGGCTTAATTGCTATAAACCTTCAGCATCAGCACGTTTGGCGATCGCATTAAACACCCGCTCCTCACTGGGTCCCACATTCCCATTAACGCGATCGCTCAGTCCAGCACCGCGATTCGTCCCCAAAACAGATTCATCCTGGCTTCGAGTGGTTTCCAACAGAGTGACGACGCACTTTGCCCCACATCCCCATTAACGCGATCGCAGCAGCCCGTTAACACTACTCACTTGGTCCCACAGTTCCCCACTTTTCCGTTACCGCGATCGCTACCTGTTCGCCTGAAATCCCCTCACACCAACCCATTAACGTTACTCACTTTTTCCCACAGTTCCATTAACGAGATCGCGCAGGGCAGCACCGAGCTTCGTCCCCAAAATAGATTCATCCTGGCTTCGGGTGGTCTCCGACTGAGTGACCATCGGCTGTCGTGTGGCAAAAGATAGGAGACACGACAAGTGGGCAATCGCTAAGGTGCCCTCCCAAATACCCCCCAAGCAAACAGGCGTTCACACTGAATCATCGCTCCACCCGCAATACCCACAATCCCAATGCACTCGGGGCGACTCGGTCGGACAAAGGGGCCTCTCACACTCCGGGCAGCGGCCCGTAAATACTGGATGCCAGTCCAGCAAAGCTAGCTGCTGTTCTAAAGTCACTTTAGAAGGCGATTCAGAAATCAACTCGCCGTTGTATTCGGCCATCCTGGCACCTCCGGGCAGTTCTCCTCGCCGTAAGCTCGCTGCCATCCCATCGCATCATTTCCCAAGGCGCACCATACCCCCTTAGCCTTCCATACGCGATAGTGATGCAGTCCTTCAACCCAAAGGGTCACGAGCAGAAAAAGAGCAGCGAGGCCGCCGCCTGAGAGGAGCCACACGCGGCGGAGTTGGAAGCGCTTAGAGGAGGTTTGGGGCATGGTGGCACTCGGAGCTGATGGGACTAGGGTGCCCTCAAAAAGAGCCGCCCATGCCTTCATCACGCGAGACTAGCGTAGGGCTGCTTCCCAAAGTGTGTTCCTCGTGGCTCAAACCGTTGTCTGATATCACCTGAAGGTCGTGACTTAATCGCCATCCTCATAAAAGGGCTCCAATCGTCAGCGATCGGAGCCTCGGGTGCCTGAGCGATGATTGGGTTCTTAAGGAGTTGGGCACCAAGCTTGAATACAGCCCCCTCAATGGTGATCTCAAGGGGGCAAAGGTGTGGATGTCTTCGGTGCTGTGTTGGCTAAAGAGGGCAAAGGTTATGCAACGGCGTCTTGCTCCAGGTTTTCCCGGCGCAGCTCATCAAAATCAACAACATCCTTATCTAAGTTCTCGCGGCGAAGCTGGTCGAAATCAACGGCTTTGGCTTGCCGTTCAATCACCGCATCCTTGTCGAGATTTTCCCGACGCAGCTGGTCGAAGTCCACGGCATCTTTATCCAGGTTCTCGCGGCGCAGTTCATCGAAGTCAACGCCTTTCACCTGAATCTCGACAACCGCGTCCTTGTCTAAATTCTCGCGACGGAGTTCGTCAAAGTTAACCGCGTCTTTGTCTAAGTTCTCACGACGGAGCTCATCAAAGTCAATGGCTTTTACAGCCACCTCAACCACCGCATCCTTGTCCAGATTCTCGCGGCGTAACTGGTCAAAGTTGACGGCGTCCTTATCTAAGTTCTCGCGGCGCAATTCATCAAAATCCGGTGCCGCGTAGCTAGCAGGGGCCATAGCGATAGAAACAGCAGTCAGAGCCGTGAGGGCGAGGGCAATGCGTTTCATGGTTTGAACTCCTTTCGTGGCTTGAGCTAATCAATCATCTTGAGTCCTATAATGCAGCTCGCCTCTGAGCCCTCCCTGACGGGGAAATAAGCGCACCCTAACGGCTTTCTGAGAAAGCTGAGTCGCAGGGTTTAAGTCCCTGAGTGGGGCATCGCCCCCCGGCGCAGAGTAAGGGGCTGAGCGATCGCTATCAGCTCGCTAGATGCTCATTCAGGCAATCAATCGCGGTATCTAGTCCCGCAGCAGCAGTCCGAACATTCACATCCTGGAGGCCCTCGGCAAGGCAATGCTCCAGGTAGCCAAGCTCGATAACCAGTCGCTTCACGGCTGCTCGCAGGCGACGTTGGTGAGCCGTACGGTGGGTGGCTAAGGTGACGGGGGTCATGGCAGAGAGTCCTCAGTTCACGGGCTACACTGCAGTGATATCGCGACATGCATGGTTGCAACAAGATGCATGATTGCAACCGATGCGGCGTTGCAGCCTTGGCCGTGAGCAACCTGCGCTGTTGCAGTCGGGAGGGTGTTGGCAGAGGCGTTGGCATAGCCTCACTGGAAGTGCATCGTGGTTAGCCGAACTGCAGCCCCTAACGGGTCGTCACCTGATGCTGGCCCAGAAGGTTGATTGATGCGAGCGCTGATGGCTGATAATCGCTCCACAAAACAGCCAGACTGACCCCTGAGATATAAGACTGTCTGATTCACTTTCGTTAACCCATCAACGCTTGGATCTTGCTCTCAATGGCCGCAATCGCACGCCTGACTTGTTCTAGTTCACTCCGAGCAACTCTGAGCCGACTGCCGCGTTCGACCTGGGCACGGACACGGGGCAGCTCTCGCGGTTCGATGCTGCGCCGACGTTTCTTCCGCTTCCCATTGGCGTAGCGCTCCTCAGTAAACCAGCACAGCCGATACCGCAGGGTGTCATAGCCAGCATCTTTGGCACTATCAATCCAGCACC
>JBCBJE010000486.1:0-4829 GCA_038523735.1 Cyanobacteria bacterium J06626_18
ATCCACAGGCGATAGCAGCAGCCCGCAAGCTCGCCGCTAACGGGTTTGTCGTTGCTTTGCCAGAGCATATTGGTAGTAATAAAGCCTATCAGGAGAACCTAGCCAGAGGTCTAGTCCAGGAATCGTTTGAAGCAATGGAATTTATCAATCGCCCTCTGGACATTCGGTTTCTTCTCGATACCCTGGAGCAGCAAAATGCGACTGAATTCCAAGGGCGTCTTCAACTTGATCGGGTGGGTCTTGTCGGACACTCGTTTGGTGGATATACGGCCCTAGCATCAGCTGGAGCAACCGTTGACATTGAGCACTTACAGCAGCACTGTGATCTGGAGTCTGACATTGAGCCGGACAAGGTCAACATTGCACTATTGCTCGAATGCAGAGCGCTGGAGCTACTTGAGTCACCCGACGCCATGCAACAATTAGCGGACGGAAGTCTGGCTGATGAACGCATCGGCCTGGTAATAGCTTTAGCTCCGGTGAGTAATCTATTTGGCGAGAGTGGTGTGGGCAAAATTCAGATCCCTGTTGTCATTATGGGTGGGGCTGCTGATGTCGCGAGTCCTGTTGCACTAGAGCAGTTGACTGCCTTTCGAGGACTAACAACTTCTGAAAAGTATCTGTACTTGGGCGAAAACCTGTCTCATACTCCGGCGCTGACTCGACTTGCCTTGAACGTAACTAATCCCAACAGCGATATTGTCAATGACTTTGATGCAACTGCCGAGTTGTTTTCTAACCTGACTGTATCGCTAGCCATTGCCCATAGAAAAGCCTATTTACTGAAGGATGAATCCTACCATCTCTACCTGACAGCATCCTACGTTGAGGCGAACAGCGTAGAACCCATCAAGCTGCATTTATTGCGGTCTGTTCCCGATGGGTTTTAGTTAGCCTGTGTCTGAAATAGACAGATTTCACTGAATAGAGATTTTAAGTATTGCAACGCAATCTCATTTTCGGCGCACAAACGCAGGGCTGATTGAGTAGGCTGACGACATACAAGCTCATAATAAGTCTGACTTAATAACAAATCTGGTCTTTTATGAGCACGACAGGACACGCATGCTTGAGTTCTGATGAATGTTGAACAGTAGGGGTGCTTAGTTGCAAATCGTTTTGGTGACTTGGGTCAAGCCGTCCATCTGTGCAAATGCGTCAGCTTTGTCACGTAGTGTCTCTACTCATCAACTACGTAGTTAAGAGGAATCTAACTGATGTTGAATGAGCGTAAGGATACTGGACAAATGGTTCGTAATTATGAGGGGCAGCGTGTCCCTCAAGTAACTTTTTGGATGTTTGGAGAAGGGGGATGGGCTGAGCTTTCGACAACCGATCTCTTTGATCACAAAACCGTAGTAGCATTTGCTGTGCCAGGAGCTTTCACCTGCCCATATTCGCCGATTCAACTATTAGGCTACAACGAGTATGCCGAGGTATTTCGAGCCAATGGGGTTGATGCGATTCTTTGCATTTCAGTGAATGATTCGTTTTCGCTAGCGACATGGGCTCAAGAAGAAGGGGCCGATCAGGTACGCTTTATCCCTGATGCAAATGGGGACTTTACGCGTGCGATGGGGATGATGGTGAACCTATCTGATAAAGGGATGGGGTACCGCTCTCGGCGCTATTCCATGCTAGTGAAAGACGGGGTTATTGAAAAAATGTTTGTTGAACGAGACGGCTTTGAGGCCATACCTGCCGTTTCTAATGCCGCAACACTATTGAACTACATCAATCCAACAGCCAAGAAAACCGAGCAAACGGCTGTGTTGATGCACATGTGGCGAACGATACTCTCTGCTTAGGCAAACCATTGATGTAGGGAAGAAACTTTTGCGGTACTTGAAACTACGCCTACAGGAGCTAAACCTGTCTCCGCAGGTTCCCAAAATCCTCGGTGCCAACAGTCCGCGTAGGCGGAAGTTCTAGCAGCAAACGTGACTTCTAGTTATCCGCTCAGGCGATCGCACCAGCCTTTCAGCATAGAAGCAGGAAGGACGCTGCGATCGCAATCAAGCTTTGGCGGGGACATCACAAATTAACAAACGACTCGTTTGGGGTGCCCCAAAGCAGAGGTGATTGATGTAGACTTGCGTTAAAAGAAGTCGTAATGACTACGAC
Organism: Cyanobacteria bacterium J06626_18; assembly: GCA_038523735.1. Taxonomy (GTDB): domain Bacteria; phylum Cyanobacteriota; class Cyanobacteriia; order Phormidesmidales; family Phormidesmidaceae; genus SIO1E4. Next base: position 2,125 of record JBCBJE010000486.1, read on the forward strand.
TTAGATCCGTGTTTGAGTTCTTGGCAGGTGTGAGGACAGCAGCACAGAGCGAAAAAACACGCCAAAACCACAGCAGGAAACTGACTATGACAAGTAGCCAAATGAAATGTCCGTTCCCAATGAGCGGGAAGCTAATGGAGATCTGGCGGGCAGTGTTAGCTGTTCTGGAATCCAGCAGCGCTGCAAAGACTGAAAACGGTACGTCACGGTCCACGACAGCTAATCCAGTCAATAGCGCCAGCGGTTGCCCCTTCATCGGGAGCCCTCAAGCATTCGCAGCAGGGGGTGGCACGTCGAACCAAGATTGGTGGCCGAATCAGTTGAACCTGAACATCCTCCATCAGCAGTCGCCCCAGTCCAACCCCATGAGCGCGACGTTCAACTACGCTGAGGCGTTCAAGACGCTCGACTTAGCGGCTCTGCGAGCTGACATCTTCGAGCTGATGACCACATCGCAGGACTGGTGGCCAGCCGACTATGGCCACTACGGCCCCCTCTTCATCCGGATGGCTTGGCACAGCGCTGGTACGTATCGCATTGGTGACGGTCGCGGTGGTGCGGGCTCGGGGAGTCAGCGGTTTGCACCCCTGAATAGTTGGCCCGATAATGCCAATCTCGACAAAGCGCGTATGCTGCTGTGGCCCATTAAGCAGAAATACGGCCAGAAAATCTCTTGGGCCGACCTTATGATCTTTGCCGGTAACTGTGCGCTTGAGTCCATGGGCTTCAAGACGTTGGGCTTTGCTGGCGGACGCGAGGACGTTTGGGAGCCAGAGTCAGATATCTACTGGGGCGCTGAGACCACCTGGCATGGCGATAGTGACTATAGTGGCAAGCGCTACAGCGGCGATCGCGTGCTAGAGAATCCCCTCGCTGCCGTTCGCATGGGCCTGATCTATGTGAATCCCGAAGGGCCGAATGGCGAGCCGGATCCGGTGGGCTCAGGGCGCGACATTCGCGAAACCTTCGGGCGCATGGCGATGAACGACGAGGAGACCGTTGCGCTCACCGCAGGTGGACACACGTTTGGCAAATGTCACGGTGCCGGCGATGCGGCATTGGTAGGGGCCGAGCCTGAGGGAGCCAGCATTGTGGAGCAGGGCTTGGGCTGGAAAAGCAGTTATAAAACGGGTGTCGGCGTCGATGCCATTACCAGTGGGATTGAAGGTGCTTGGACGCCCACGCCGACGCAGTGGGACAACAGCTATCTTGAGACCTTGTTTAAATATGACTGGGAGCGGGTGAAGAGTCCCGCGGGCGCCTGGCAGTGGGCACCCCAAAACGGTGCTGGTGCCGATACAGTGCCCGATGCGCACAATCCGACGCAACGTCACGCCCCGATGATGACCACGGCGGACATGGCCATGAAGATGGACCCCATCTATGAGCCGATTTCGCGGCGCTACCACGACAACCCCGATGAGTTTGCCGAGGCGTTCGCTAAGGCTTGGTACAAGCTGACGCATCGCGACATGGGACCGCGATCGCGCTATCTCGGCCCGGAAGTTCCGGCGGAAGAGTTTCTGTGGCAAGATCCCATCCCTGCGGTCGATCATGAATTGATTGATGAGCAGGATATTGCCGCGCTCAAAGGCAAGATTCTCACCTCAGGACTGTCGGTTTCCCAACTGGTCTCAACGGCCTGGGCATCAGCAGTGACCTACCGTGATTCTGACAAGCGCGGTGGGGCCAACGGAGCGCGGATTCGGCTCGCGCCGCAGAAGGATTGGGAGGTGAATCAGCCAGAGCAATTGGCCACAGTGCTCCAAACGCTGGAGGGCATCCAAACCGAGTTCAACAGCTCACAGTCTGGTGGGAAAAGGGTTTCGCTGGCTGACCTGATTGTTCTTGGCGGCTGCGCTGGGGTTGAGCAAGCGGCGCAAAATGCGGGTCATGATGTGATCGTTCCCTTCGCGCCAGGACGGACCGATGCCTCGCAGGAAAAAACGGATGTGGCATCCTTTGCCGTACTTGAACCCACTGCGGATGGGTTCCGCAACTACCTCAAAGGTGAACATGCTGTCTCGGCGGCGGAGCTGCTGGTGGATCGGGCCCAGTTGCTGACGCTGAGCGCGCCGGAGATGACGGCTCTCGTGGGTGGCCTGCGTGTCTTGGGGACAAACGTTGGGGATGCTCAACATGGTGTCTTTACCCAACGGCCAGAAACCTTGACGAATGACTTCTTTGTGAATCTGCTTGATTTGAGAACGCGGTGGCAGGCGGTCTCTGACACGGAAGATGTCTTTGAGGGGCGCGATCGCGCCACGGGCGAACTCAAGTGGACCGGCACTCGGGTTGACCTTGTTTTTGGTTCCAATTCGCAGCTCCGAGCCCTTGCCGAAGTCTACGGATGTGAGGACTCACAGCCGAAATTTGTGCAGGACTTTGTGGCGGCGTGGGATAAGGTGATGAACCTTGATCGCTTCGACCTTGCCTAATCTCCAGCGCAAAAGTCGGCGAGGTTTCTGTCGCCTCAATCGGGGGGCTTCGATCAACCAGGTTGAGGCGGCACAGCGCCACGCAGGCAAATCAAGTTCTCCCCTTTCCTTAGGGGGCTTCTCTACTGGGAGACTATTGTGTTGCTGGTGTGAAGGACAGTTAATGATCCTTCTGGTAAGGGCGGTAAGGCGGCGATGCTGGTCTGGTATGAGCAGGTTGCCTGGGGATATTTCGCTACCCCCAGACCCCGTCGACCAGGACGTGCC
>JBCBJE010000487.1:0-4820 GCA_038523735.1 Cyanobacteria bacterium J06626_18
ATCTGGCAAAAAGTTGGGATCAGCCAGGGCCAGTCTGAGACATCGTAAATGTTCACTGCGGCGCAGTGGCCAGGAAGGAAGGTCGGCGGGAATGATTTGGCGTTCAGCGATCCCAAACTTCTCCTCCAATAGCTGAGCATCAGTAATATCCAACTCAGGATTAAGCTGTTTTTCTGCCAACACTAGCTCTAAGACTTTGTGATAGAGCTGGCCAATCTGGCTGGGGCTCAAATCCTCGTCTACTTCGTCAGGCGGCCCTAATTTCAGCAGCTTGTTGGCAAACCACTTGAACGGACACTGCCCCAAATTGCGCAGTTGCGAGGCGCTAAACACCCAGTCGGCATAATCGAGGGGAATGCCCATGATGCCGTCGTACTCGTTGGGGGCGTCACGACTTTCCCGGTGCCGTTCGACGGTGAAGGCGTGACGCGCATGGGAGAGAACGGCATCCTCCTCTCCCCCAACATGGCGTAAGCTCGCCCGTCGCAGTTCTTCTGGACTAGCGATCGCTCTGGTAGGAGGCTCGGAAGAGTCCAATTCCAACTGCTTTAAATAGGGGCTAGGTAACTGCTCCTGACGGTCTTTGAGTTCGGCGTAAGAAAACGTAAGGCTATTCGTAGCCGTTTGCAGCACAGCATAGAACGACAGGGCTTCCCGGCGCGCTTGCTCAGCGGCAGCGGGCAGAGCCAAGCCATGCTGCTGGAGCTGTTGACGCTCAAAGAAATCCAACACCGGATCGTTGCTAACTGTTGCAGGCAGAACGCCTTCGGCCATGCCTAGTACAAAAAGTTGAGTGTACCGGGCACCCACCACCGAGGTTGGCTTGTGCAGTTCCACTCCGCCACGCCCTGGTTGAGCAGGCACCGTGAAAACTTCGAGCAAATCAAGCAATTCTCGGCGAAACTCTGGCCAGGAGAGGGGCGCACTTCCCGATTTGGCCAATTCGACCAACCCCCGATACAAGGTGTTGAAGGCAATACTTTCGCGAGACCAGCGGGCGCATCGTTTGCGTAAATCGAAGCTTTTGAAGCGGTCGTACCACCAGTTGACCCAGGTTTCAGGTTTGCGATCGCGATTGATGCTGGCGAACGCGGTGAGGTCAATGTCGAGATATTGTTGCGCGATCGCTTGCCACGCGGCAAACCCGACTGGATGTTTAACCCGCACGGTAGCCCAAAAATCCTTGTCGGGGTTGCTGCATAGGGGATGACTCAACAGCTTCGCGGTGGCTTCAAAGGGCCAACCTGTATCAATTACCTCAATCAGCAAGCTGAGCCATGCGCCTAACCGGGTACTCAGCAGCGGCGTGTCATACAAAGCACGGAGCGGCACGCCATACTCCCAGGCAATGTCGATGAGCTGGGGGCCATAAGCGGCCTCATCGCGGGCAATGATGGCGATGTCTCTTGCCGGAGTCCCTGCCTTGAGCAGTGCTTTCACCTGCGCTAAGGTGCCCCGCATCTCAGCGTCAAAAGTGCTGTAGCTGTAAGCTTTGATCGAGTGCGCAGAGCCTGAAGCATTCCCAGAACCCCTGCTGCTATTGCCTATAAAGACTTGGCTGAGGTATTCCCCGATCACCACTTGCTCGCTCTCTTCTGCCACCACCTCCCAGCCTTGCTCAACTAACCACTCGACCGACTGCTGAACATCTTGAAACAAGGGTGCAGCAGGAGCCGGAAGAAACAGGACGCTGTCAGGGGCCGCGATCGCATTCATCCATGCCAATTCATCTCGTCGAGGCTGAAAGTACCCGTAAATCAGAACTCTTTGCGGTGCAGGAGACTGCTCGATTGCCCGCCAATAAAGCTCGCTCAAGTCAACCAGCCTGTCCCCATGCAGCGCTTGCTGAAACGCTTGCGCTACTTGCAAAAGGTGGCTCGTTCGGTTGGAAAAACTGCCGGAGATAGCGCCTAGGTCTGGGCTGCTTTGGAGCAGCGATCGCACCGTCGGCAACCAGGCATTGGCAGTGCCCAACAGATCATTCGGCTGCACTTTGTCTTGCAAAACCTGACGAAAAAGGGCCTGCGCTTTGAGTGGGGAGGCGATCGCCAAACCTTGTTGCGCTAATTTTTTGGACGCGAGACTGTTGAGAGATTGGTGGGGTACTCCTAAGGCTCGCGCTGCCAATCGGGAGGCCGTGATGACAATGTGGTCATCGTCTAGCAGTCTTAATGTCTGGAGAACAGGATAGGAACCTACTTGGATGAAGCACACCATTATTGCTTGGGTCCAAACTAGCCACGATTTGAGACAAAGCCGTCAATCTGGATAGGAATGCCCACTATCCGTCGGGTTATCCCAGATTTCCCAACTTTTCAGTGATCTCACGGGGCACTCGGGGAATAAATGATAAAGCACATCACACATTTATCTTTAAAAACTATTTATTTCCTTTAGCCGGAACGACTTTAGGCATCGGGAGTACATCTACCAAGGTCTGCTCTTTACCTATAGCCATGACACAGACACTCCTTATTATTGACACTGAAACCACTGGCACTGATCCGACTCAAGACACCGTCATTGAGATTGGGGCAATTCTCTATTCCGTCTCTTGTCAAACTGCCCTGTCACATCTCTCATTTCTGCTACATGCCGCCCAAAATGCAGCTGAGCCCATCAACCGGATTCCACCAACGGCGCTGATAGCTTTGCCCCAGGTTCTGCAACACAAGTCTCTGAGCTTGCTGCAAGAACTGGCGCTAGCCGCCGATTATGTCGTTGCCCATAATGCTGAATTTGACATCCAATGGTTTGATGACCAACAGTTGCCGATTCTCCGAGGGCCGGATCAACAAGCGTTGCAATGGCTCTGTTCCATGGCGGATATGACTTGGCCCAAACAAACCCGCCCCGGTGAATCTCTCATAACCCTGGCGCTCAACCATGGCATCGGCGTCAGTAGTGCCCATCGGGCTTTGACTGACTGCCAGAGCTCCTGGCCGAACTCTTCAACCGTCTGGCTCCCCATGAACTAACAGCTCTCATCAATCAAGCTCTCAGACCCAAAGCTTGGTTTAAAGCTGAAGTCAGCTATGACGATCGCCAACTTGCTAAAGACGCCGGGTTTCGTTGGTATGCCGTAGACAAAACATGGCGACGACGTATGGCCATTGAAGATGCCGCTCAACTCCCTTTTCGTGTCGTGCAACTCCAAGCCATCTTGGGAGTAAGCATTTAGATTGGTGACAATTCGTTGGGGGAATTCTGAATTGCGACCTCTAAAACTCCAGAGAAAAAGCTTAAGCAAAAGCCTATTACTTCTTAAATGCGATGGCACGGCTGAAAAAGAAGAATCCCTTATGACTAAGCTTATCAACAGTAAAGCCTTAATATAGCGCTGCAACCACTATCAGTAATACCAAACCACTCCCCTCGGTGTGACCTGTACCTATCAGAGCAACATGTTGTATAGCCCCGACTCTGGCTTCATAAAGATAACTACATTTTGCAGTCTGTAGGTAAAACAAATATCGGTCAATAGCTCGACAAGGGCTCGAGTGGTCGACTGCCCCAAAGGTATCTAAAGGTGTCCCAAAAAGCCTGAAATCAGGAAGAACAGAGCTTTTTCGAGATAAGGATTGAGATAAAGCCTTTGAGAGAGCTATTTTTGATCCTTGAAATCCCTGTGGAAAGAGGATCTCAAAATTGAAGGCACTCGATTCGTAATCGAGCGGTCGCGGGTTCAAATCCCGCCATCGGCTTGCAGAGAGGATGCTCCATGAGACTCCTAAAATAAGCACACTTCAAGCGTTTCACAAGCATCGAGCACCTCCTGGAAGTTAGTACGGGCTAATTAACACTTACCTCGCACTAGAGCAGTTCGGGCCATTCTGGGTGTAATCAATTCAATATTTGTATTGACGCAATTGATTGCTGAAAAAGAGTTTGAAAGGTCTGCAAGCCCGATGAGGCTACTGCATTTCAGGTGTTGGACGTTCCGTTCTCCCTCTCTCACCCTCATCCTGCAGCCGCAAACACCGCATCCGTAGTTAAATCCAACTGCGGCAAGACAACAGAAACCAATGTCTCACCAGCGACAAATCGTCGCATTTGATACTCTTCCCCCTCAAGCTGACAGATCGTAATTGTCGGTTGTTTGGGCTTGCCAATGTGGCGAACAGCCCCCAAAGCCCGAAAATCTACCAGCCAATATTCCGCAATGCCCATTGCTTCATATTCCACAAACTTATGGCCATAATCATCCCGCCAGTTTGTACTGATCACCTCAATCACCAGCGGAATCGTTGCCCCCTGCTGAATCACCGAAGCCGTAGGCCACAAAGGTTCCTGTTTCAATAATTCACGGTTCAGCACCACCACATCGGGCAAGTAGCCCGACCCTTCTGCCTGAGGTTTGATAACACAGTTACGCGGAATCGAAAAAGGCAATAGCTGCCGCCGAATTTCAAAATTCAGCTCCGCGGCCAAAAATCCAGCAATATCCTCATGGGGGCCTGTTGGTAACACCTCAACTACAACCCCCTCAATCAATTCATAGCGGCGGCCATCGTCTGGATACCATTCTAGAAAAGCCGTAAAACTCATTGGGCTCGCTACCGGTGCCTGGGTCATGTCTTCCTATGCCTCTGGATCAACCCCCAATTCCCGCAGCCGCTCTGCCAGTCGCTCCACCCTGCCGTTCCTGCTCCGCCTGCTGCTCCGCCTGCTCGGCACGGTTCCTCAGCCGTCGGAATCCAGTTGCCGTCAGCGTCTTGCCAGCGCAGCCAGAGTCCTTCCGCGTCCTCATATTCATCCTGCCAAACTGCCAACCCCAGCGCTAAATCTTCAAACCAGTAGCGTTGGTCAGGTAAATTTAC
>JBCBJE010000488.1:0-4819 GCA_038523735.1 Cyanobacteria bacterium J06626_18
GTTTAGGGTAGACAACTTTCCTGGGGGGGGGATTTATCCTATAAGGTTTTCTTTGGAATATCGAGGCAATTGTGATGGAGTGATGATGCTGGAATTCGGAATTTAGAAGTTGGTGGGGAGATGGGGCAAGGTATTTGGCAAACACCCTTTGTTGCTTTCATGGAGCCATGTGTCCGAATGCCTCGCCCGTAATAGAAGGGGAAGAATGCAATGCATTTGGAGACGGCGAGGTTAGTGATTCGGGAGTGGGATGTGGAGCAGGATGCGGCTGCGGCGATCGCGCTCTACGGCGATCCTGAGGTGACACGGTGGATTGGGGACAAGTCGCTGAATACGACGGTGGATGAGGTGCGGACACGATTGCAGCGGTATCGCGATCGCGCGGCGGATTCTCCTGGATTGGGTTGTTGGGCCGTGGCGCATCTGGATAGCGGAATGGTGATTGGAACGGTACTTTTGATGCCGCTGCCGGACAAGGCGAATGTGCCCAGTGAGGATATTGAAATTGGTTGGCACTTCTGTCGGGCCAGTTGGGGCAAGGGCTACGCGACCGAAGCGGCCCGTGCTGTTATGGACTATGGTTTTGAAACACTGGCACTACCCAAGTTGTATGCAGTAACACTACTCGACAATGAGCGCTCTGTGCGGGTGACGCAGCGTTTGGGGATGACCGATTTGGGGATCAGCGAAGCGTACTATGGGGGCTTTCGGCTGCGGCTGTTTCGGCGCAGTGCCCACGATCCTGAGCCAGCGTCATAATGTCACCAGACGACTCAGCCAGCAGCCATGAAGCGGTTTACTCAGCTTTTCCAAGAAATTGACGCCACGACATCTACCAACGCCAAGGTTGAAGCCTTGCGCCGGTATTTCACCGATGAGGTGCCGGGCAATGCCGTCTGGGCTTTGTATCTGCTGCTGGGTAAAACCCGACGGCGGTTAGTAACTTCTCGTGTGTTGCGAGACGTTTACCTGGGCATTTCACAGCTCCCTGAGTGGCTGTTTAAGGATTGCTATGCCCATGTGGGGGATTCCGCCGAAGTGATTGCGCTTCTGCTGAGAGATACCCCTTTGAAGGGACAATCGGCCTCTGACATTTCCCTAAGTGAATGGATGGAGACCATTATTCCGCTGGTGAAGGCTGTCGAAACGGAAGCAGAACGGCACGAACTGATTCTGTCTTGGTGGCGATCGCTGGATGACTATGAAATTTTTGTGCTCAACAAAATACTTACGGGGGCTTTCCGCGTAGGCGCTTCCGAAAAGCTAGTAATCAAAGGACTTGCGGCGGCGTCTGGCATTGCCGAACCAGTCTTGGCGCATCGCTTGATGGGAGACTTTGAGCCTACCGTGGCCTTCTACGAGATGCTGCTGAGCACCGAAGCCGTCGAAACTGCTCCCAGCCAGCCCTATCCGTTTTTCCTCGCCTCCCAAATTGATGAAGCCAAATTTCAGGAAGAAGATCCCGCGCTGTGGTTGGCCGAGTGGAAATGGGATGGGATTCGGGCTCAGGTCATCAAGCGTGCCGATGAGGTCTTCATTTGGTCGCGGGGAGAAGATTTGGTCACGGAACAATTTCCTGAAGTTGTGGGGGCTTTTGAGGCTTTTCCCAATGGTCACGTGCTGGATGGTGAAATCCTGTGTTGGGAGGGCGATCGCCCCCTCAGCTTTAACCACTTACAAAAGCGTTTGGGCCGTAAGCGCGTTACGAAAAAGGTGATGGAAGAAAATCCTGTACGCTTTATTGCCTACGACTTATTGGAGCATGAGGGCAATGACATTCGGGAGAAACCGCTCGGCGATCGCAAGCACCTGCTAAAAACACTGCTTAATGACCATCCTGATCCTCGTATTGGTTGGGCTGCCCCCTTGGAATTTGACTCTTTTGAAGCATTGACAACATTGCGATTACAGTCACGGCAGCATGGTGCTGAAGGATTGATGATTAAGCAGTTGAACAGTCCCTACTTAGTTGGACGCAAGCGGGGTTACTGGTGGAAGTACAAGGTTGACCCTATGACGCTGGATGCCGTTCTGATCTATGCCCAAGCGGGCAGTGGTAAACGCGCCAATCTGTTCACCGATTACACCTTCGCCCTCTGGAAGGATAAAGAATTGGTGCCTTTCGCGAAAGCTTATTCCGGCCTCGACAACGATGAAATTGAGACCCTCGACAAGTGGATTCGCCGTCACACAACCGAACGGTTTGGACCGGTACGATCCGTCGAGCCTGTCCATGTTTTTGAAATTGGATTTGAGGGGATCATGGAATCGAAGCGGCATAAGTCAGGCATCGCTGTCCGCTTTCCTCGGATTCTGCGTTGGCGGACGGACAAGCCTGTTGAGGAGGCCGATACGTTGGCGGCGGCACATGAGCTGCTGAAGGGGTATGAGGGATGACAGGGAATAGGGAACAGAGAGTGGGTAGTGGGCGGTTGAGTAAGGGAGTAAGGGAGTGATGGGGTAATGGGACTGCGGACTCCCCTGCTGCATACCCGCTAACTTGGGCCTTTCAAGCCTTTGCAAAAAGCAGTCCTGGAAGGACTTGAGCGGTGAGTTTCAAACTCGGCGCTGTGTGAAGGGTCCTGTTTGGGATATTCAGAAGGTGTGGGTCATGAGAGTCAAGACAGATCGCGCCTGTGAGCCAGGAGTCTTTACAATTCAAGGGTGCAGACTGGCGTTAAAGAAAGCATGAGCAGTCCAGGTGTGCCTTCAGAGGTACAGACGAAATCGGCAATCAATCGCAAAGCCCGGGCCTGGCCGTTTTGGCCGATTGTGCCTCTATATCCTTATGGCCAGCGGCGCACTTTGATGCGAGAGGTCGTCAAGGACACAATTTGGACGTTCGATCAGGTGCAGGGCATTTTTTACGTCGTCGTGCCGATTCGGATGACGGTGGTGAAGCTGCAGCCTCAGGGACTTTTGGTCTATTCGCCGGTAGCCCCGACGCCGGAATGTGTGCAGTTTGTGCGATCGCTGGAAGCTCAACATGGCCCGGTGCAATACATCATCATGTCTACCACCACGGGGATCGAACATAAAGTATTCGTCGGACCGTTTGCGCGTAAGTTTCCTCAGGCCCAGGTATATGTGGCTCCCCATCAGTGGAGCTATCCGCTGAATCTGCCGCTGAGCTGGTTGGGGCTGCCTGCAAAACGAACGCACATGCTCACGTCGGATACGCTAGTCCCCTTTGCCGACCAGTTTGATTACGCCATTTTGGGACCGATCAAATTAAATCTGGGTCCGTTTGTAGAAGTGGCTCTGTTTCATCGTGACTCGCGTACGTTGCTGCTGACGGATTCGCTGGTGTCGGTACCGTTTGAGCCCCCGGCTGCTGTGCAGCTCGATCCCTATCCCTTGCTTTTTCACGCCCGCGATCGTGCGAGTGAGCCTACGATTGATACCCCTGAAGCTCGTCGTCGGGGGTGGCACCGAATTGCGCTGTTCTCGTTCTATTTTCAGCCCAGTGCTCTAGAGGTCCCCACATTGGGAGAAGCACTGCAAGAAGTGCGTCAAGCGCCTGATCGCTCGCGTAAGGCGTATTTCGGTTTGTATCCCTTCCGTTGGCAGGCTCATTGGGAGAAAACTTTTCAGACACTGCACGATGAAGGTCGTCCCTTTGTTGCTCCCGTTTTGCAAACGCTCATTTTCAACCGTGATGTTAGCGGCGTTATGGGCTGGGTTGCCCGTGTCAGGCAGTGGGGCTTTGAGCGGGTTATCCCTTGTCATCTAGATGCTCCCCTCGAAATAGGACCTGTCGACTTTCACGCGGCGTTTGATTGCTTGAACCGTGATGTTTCTCAGATCAGGCAATCAACTGCAGCCGCAGACTTTCAGTTTCTTTGGGAGCTAGAGGCTAAGCTTGTCCGTCGGGGCATTACGCCCCCAGCTTCCGCTCGGGATCGTTAGACTAAGATTGCCTGAGCGATTAACTAGGCTAATGGGCATCATTCATGTGACATTTCCCCGAGTGAGGTAATCGTGCACCAATCGAGGAACCGTATCCCTGAGCCTGTAGAAGCGTGGTGCGTCAAACATGGACACACAGAACCCTTTTGTCATGAAGGGTACTGGTGGGCATTTCCACCCCATGGTGTTAACCCAGTCCCGCTACCTGTAAAACCCTTACCGCTGCAATACCGGATTGCGGACGATCGCCCACCACTGGCATCCGTCCAAAGACGACTACTGAGCTACTTCTTGGCCTCTATCATCTGTCCCGCCTGCGTTTATCTGCTGTACAAGGCGCTTGATATGCCACCAGAATTCTTCATTGGCTTTATTGGGTTTGCAGTTACGTTTTTTACGTATCTAACGCTTCGAGGGTTGCTGCTAATCGTAGAATACTGGCTGCGCTAGAGGGATTTCGTTGGTTAGAGGAGAGAAAAGGGAAATGGGGCAGAAAACTGGGTGGGCTTGATTTGATTGCATCGTGCTCAGAAATTGCCCGAATGTCACTACAGCTGATGCAGGCAGTGGTTGCGATGTTATGCTAGTACATGCATTTTGATATCTTCATGCACAACTGAGTGGGTAATGCCATGAACCGATTGCGCCGATGGTGGTCTCCCGTTGTTTTGTTTCTCTTCAGCGCGGTCGCGATCGTAGCCTGTGCCGGCGGCAACGGTACTGTTAGTGACTCCGACACAGCTGCTATCAGGGTCGGTTCTAAGGATTTCACAGAGCAGCTGATATTAGGTGAAGCGTACGCCCTAATCTTAGAAGACGCAGGTTACTCAGTGGAGCGCAAGCTCAATTTGGGCGGGACTCCCGTCGCCCAGCAAGCTTTGGAAAATGGGGAAATTGACCTTTATCCGGA
>JBCBJE010000489.1:0-4809 GCA_038523735.1 Cyanobacteria bacterium J06626_18
GTAAGAGTGTGGGTGAGTAGCATTGACTTTACCTCGTCCCCTCTTGCAGCTGATTGAGTCAGTTAAGTAAGCTTTGATTCCAGTTTCATAGAATTGGCATCGAGACTGTCTCGGCATAGCTGAAATCAAAGCTTACTTAACTGACTCAATCAGCTGCAAGAGGGGACGAGGTAAAGTCAATGCTACTCACCCACACTCTTACTCCACTCCCTGCAGCGATGAAAAATTCCCTCTAGAATTAGGAAAAGCATATAGGTTGCGGCGCTTCTTGGTTTGGCTGAGGTAGCTGCGGTGGCCAGATTTGTGGTATTCAAATACCCCCTGGTAAAAGACATCGGGGGACGCTTTGGTTATAGGTGGTGGCGACGCGATGGCATTTTCTTCCGTAATTCGAGCCTTGGGGCGATCGCCCTTGAGTACAGAACTGCTGGGCAAATTAGAACAGCAGGGCCATCTCAAGCTCAGCGGCGTTTCGCGGCTGCCGAAGGGATTGGTGGCATCGACCCTAGCGCAAACATCGGAAGCTCCCATGCTGGTGGTAACCGCAACACTGGAAGAGGCCAGCCGCTGGGTCCCGCAGTTAGAAACGATGGGCTGGGCAACCGTTCACTTCTATCCCACCTCCGAAGCCTCACCCTACGATCCCTTCGACCAAGAATCGGAAATGACCTGGGGGCAGCTGCAAGCACTGGCCGATTTGACCAGTGGTACAGGGTTAGAAAAGCTGGCCATTGTCACCACAGAGCGCGCCCTTCAACCCCACCTGCCACCTGTTGCAGCCTTAAAGGACTACTGCCTCACCCTCGCTAAAGGATTAGAAATCAACCTCAAAGAACTCGCTAATCGCCTAGCTCGGTTGGGCTATGAGCGGGTCTCACTCGTGGAAACAGAAGGTCAGTGGGCTCAGCGTGGCGACATCATCGACGTATTCCCCGTCGCGTCCGAACTGCCGCTGCGACTGGAATTATTTGGTGACGAACTGGAACGTATTCGCGAATTTGATCCCGCCAGCCAGCGATCGCTCGACACTATCGACCGCCTCGTCCTCACCCCGACCGACTACGTCCCCCTGATTCTGGACGCCCTCAAAGAACGCGGCCACCTTGAACAACTCTTCACCGAAGAAGACCTCGCGGCTTTAGAAGACGGCATCCGCCCCGAAGGCATCCGTCGCTGGCTCGGCCTCGCCTTCGACGCTCCCGCCTCCCTACTCGACTACCTGCCCCCCAATACCGTCATCGCCCTCGACGAACCCGACCAGTGTCAGGCGCACAGCGATCGCTGGGTGGAGCATGTGGGAGAGCAGTGGAGTTCGGAATTCGGAATACTCTGCGAGAAGAGCAAAGCTCTACGGAATTCGGAAAGTGCCGATTCAAACGTGGGAGGTAGGGAACAGGGAACAGAGAACAGGGAACAGGAGGGAGAAGCGGCAGAGGGAGTCAGGAGCCAGAATACTGCGTTGGCAGGAGAACTGGAAACTGATGACCAGAATTCGGAATTCGGAACTCGGAGTTCGGAATTCCGAATTCAAATTCTCAAGCTTCACCGCCCCTTCACCGATGCGCTTGAAGAAATTACGCTATTTCCAGCGCTCCACTTGACGGAGTTGGCCGAGGAGAACGGCGGGTTGAATTTGTCGGCGCGGCGGGTACCAGCGATTCCGCATCAGTTTGGTAAGTTGGCGGAAACGATTCGGGCAGAGCGCGATCGCAAGTTTGGGGTGTGGCTGATTTCGGCCCAGCCGTCGCGATCGGTGGCGCTGCTGCAGGAGCATGACTGTCCGGCGCAATTTATTCCCAATCCCCATGATTATCCAGCGATCGAGAAGCTGCAGTCGCAGCACACGCCGGTAGCGCTGAAATATTCGGGGTTGGCGGAGCTGGAAGGATTTGTGCTGCCGACCTTCCGCATCGTCGTGGTGACGGACCGCGAGTTTTTCGGCCAGCAGAGTTTGGCAACTCCGGGATATGTGCGGAAGCGGCGGCGGGCAACCTCCAAGCAGGTTGATCCTAACAAGATGAAGCCGGGCGATTTTGTCGTTCACCGTAATCACGGCATCGGTCGCTTCAAAAAGCTGGAAAGCCTGACGGTAGACAACGAAACCCGTGAGTATCTTGTTATTCAATACGAAGATGGGCTGTTGCGAGTAGCAGCCGATCAGGTTGGTTCGCTTTCTCGCTATCGGGCGACAACAGAACGCACACCGACCCTCAACAAAATGACGGGTAAAGCCTGGGAGAAGACCAAAGGCAAAGCCCGCAAGGCTGTCAAAAAAGTGGCGGTGGATCTGCTCAAGCTTTATGCCCAGCGGGCCAAGCTAGAGGGTTTTCTGTTTCCTCAAGACACGCCCTGGCAGCAAGAACTGGAAGATTCGTTTCCCTACCAGCCCACGCCGGATCAGCTGAAAGCCACGCAGGATGTGAAGCGCGATATGGAGAGCGATCGCCCCATGGATCGCTTAGTCTGTGGTGATGTCGGCTTTGGGAAAACGGAGGTGGCGGTTCGGGCCATCTTCAAGGCTGTGACTGCTCACAAACAGGTAGCCCTCCTCGCCCCCACCACAATTCTGACGCAGCAGCATTACCACACGATAAAGGAGCGATTTGCCCCTTATCCCATCCAAGTGGGTCTACTCAATCGCTTTCGCACCGCTGAAGAGAAAAAGAAAATCCTGCAGCGGCTGAAAACGGGCGAGCTGGATGTCGTTGTCGGGACGCATCAGCTGCTGGGCAAAACGGTGAAATTCAATGACTTGGGCCTGCTAGTGGTGGATGAAGAGCAGCGGTTTGGCGTCAATCAGAAGGAAAAAATTAAAGCTCTCAAAGCCGAGGTAGACGTCCTTACTCTCAGTGCCACACCGATTCCGCGGACACTCTACATGGCCCTGTCTGGCGTCCGCGAAATGAGTCTGATCACTACCCCACCGCCCTCACGCCGTCCTATCAAAACGCACCTATCGCCCTATGACCCCGAGGCGATTCGCAGCGCTATTCGACAAGAACTGGACCGCGGCGGTCAGATTTTCTATGTAGTACCTCGGGTGGAGGGTATCGAAGAAGTGTCCGCTCGGCTGCGGGAATGGGTGTCTGGCGTTCGCATTATGATTGCCCACGGTCAAATGCAGGAGGGGGAGCTGGAATCCACCATGCTAGGCTTCAACAGTGGCGAGGCGGATATCCTGGTCTGTACCACCATTATCGAATCAGGGCTAGATATTCCCCGCGTCAACACGATTCTGATCGAAGACGCTCACAAGTTTGGTCTCTCCCAGCTCTACCAGTTGCGAGGACGGGTCGGGCGATCAGGTATTCAAGCCCACGCTTGGCTGTTTTATCCGCGTCAGCAAACCCTCAGTCCCAAAGCCCGTCAACGTCTTCGCGCTATTCAAGAATTTGCTCAGCTGGGGTCGGGCTATCAGTTAGCCATGCGGGATATGGAAATCCGTGGGGTCGGCAACTTGCTTGGGGTAGAGCAGTCGGGACAAATGGATGCGATCGGCTTTGACCTCTACATGGACATGCTGGAAGAGGAAATCGCCGACATTCGCGGTCAAGAGATTCCCAAGGTGGAAGATACGCAGGTAGATCTCAAGGTCACGGCCTTCATCCCCAACAGCTACATTGACGATGTGGAGCAGAAGATGAGCGTCTATCGCTCGCTCGCAGCTGCCGACAGCAAACGCGAACTCACTCAAATCGCGGTAGATTTGAGCGATCGCTATGGCCCCATTCCTCACGCCACTGAACAGCTCATGCGGGTGCTGGAGTTGAAGCAAATCGCCAAACGACTCGGCTTCTCGCGCATCAAACCCGAAGGCAAACCCCACGTCGTCCTCGAAACACCGATGGAAGAACCCGCCTGGAAGCGCCTCTTCGAAGCCATCCCTGGACATCTCAAGTCTAGGTTTGTCTACGGCGGCAGCAAGGTTACCGTTCGCGGCCTCGGGGTGATGAAGCCTGACAAGCAGGTAGAAAGTTTGGTGGAGTGGCTGCAATACATGCAGGCTGGACTCGGTGAACGGGAGGAGGTGTCGGCGCAATGATGAGTCGGCTGGCAGAAGAAAATAGAGTGGAAATTCAAGTCTTAGTCAACGGGTGGCTCAGAGCTAATCTAAAGGTAATCGAAAGTCTCAAGAGAACTGTCTAGGCCCTCACAACAATTTCAGAATTCCATTTAGCTTCTCCTCTAAGTGCAGAACCAGCTTGGTGTTTCTTTTGAGTATGGCCTGAAGATTTCTCAAGGTTAAATGACGCTGAGGTAGACAAACCGCTATTGCCATTAGGCAAAAGGTGGAACGGAGCATTCCTCAACGATGCACCAGCACAACTTCAACTTCTAGATCGTTGTAGTCATCCAGCGTATTGAGATCCTCAAATCTGATGGCGTACAAATCGCCATTTTCATAAGCGGTTCTTTGCCCTCTAACCGCTTTGGCATTATCCCAATTCGTAAAACCAGGCGGACGATTATCGCCGTCAAAATAGTAGGTGTGAAACGCACTTTCAACCCCTAAGAAATACCAATCAGTGGGAGCATTCTGCTCAATTTCGAGAACTAGTTCCGATAAGGGAGGGACTTCGTTAATCGGTCGAGGGGGAGCTTGCTCTTTGTAAACTCGCAGTCGCTGCTGATATTGGGCATCGCCGCCCAAAATACGAAACCAGACTTGATGCCCCGGATTATCGTCTGAGTTCCAGATGGAAAAGGCAGTCGCGTCTGGCTGATAAATGTCAAATGCATCGATGGGGTCTTCTAAGAAAGGAGGGCGATCGCTGACCTGTGCTCGTAAGGGATGCGACTGCAACAAAA
>JBCBJE010000490.1:0-4805 GCA_038523735.1 Cyanobacteria bacterium J06626_18
AGGAAACTTCGCAGTGAAGTTTAGCAATGTATGATTTCTACCTGAGAAACCGATTGAATTTAGCTTGATGTATTCAGGATTTGCTTTAAGAGCAACTAGGGCAGCTTATGATTGGAGGGTCACTGTTTCCGCAATGGCTAGAAAAACCTCCGTCCATTGCGGAAACGGGTTTAATGATAAGAAATCTAACGACTGTCTTCCAGGCATGGAAAGCGCAGTGTCAAAGCTCCACACGCAATCGGTAGTTACTGGCTCCTAGCAGGCATCAGGGGGTTGCGACAAAGTTCACGAGTTTGCCGGGGACGACGATGACTTTCTTGATAGTTTTACCCTCAAGATATCGCTGGGCAATCTCCGACTCACGCGCATATTTTTCCAATGTGGCTTTGTCGGAGTCGGCAGGAACCTCAATAGTTCCCCTGGTTTTTCCCATGATTTGAATGACCAGCGTAATTTCGTCTGCTACTAGAGCCGATTCATCAAGAACTGGCCAAGGCTGGCGGTGAATAGACTCCGTATGGCCCAACTGGTGCCAGAGTTCTTCAGACATGTGGGGCGCAAAGGGAGCCAACAGTTTGATCAGGGTGTCTATCCCTTCGGCATAGATGGGTGACTCTTTACGACTGGCATCGCTAAGCGCATTGTTGAGTTTCATCAGTTCGGACACGGCTGTGTTGAACTGATAATCTCCTTCAATGTCCTCACTGATTTCTTTAATCGCTGTGTGAACCGCGCGGCGCAGATCTTTTTCAGCTTTGGACAATTCAGCTTGGGGCGATGCTGCAGCATTGACGGAACTGGCTGACTCCGGCACGTTTTCGGCAAACTCTGTCACTGATCGCCAGACTCGGTTCAAAAAGCGATATTGCCCCTCAACATCGGCATCATCCCACTCCAAATCCTTCTCGGGCGGCGCTTTGAACAGGATGAACATGCGAGCAGTATCCGCTCCGTAGGTACTAATCACATCGCTCGGGGCAACGCCATTGCCTTTGGACTTGGACATCGTGGCATAGAGCTGTTGCAGCGGTTCACCTGTTTCGGGATCGCGAGGATCTTCTGGATTTTCGATTAAGTGAGAGGGCACCCACTTATCCTTACCCCCCTTATTGGGATTCATGTAAGTTAGCCCCTGTACCATACCCTGAGTCAATAGGCGGCTGAAGGGCTCATCGCAGTTGAGTAAGCCGCGATCGCGCAGCACCTTGGTAAAGAACCGCGAGTACAGCAAGTGCAAAATCGCGTGCTCAATGCCGCCCACGTACTGGTCTACCGGCAACCAGTCGTTGGCCTTCGCAGACTCAAAAATTTGGTCTTCATTACGGGCATCAGCAAACCGCAAAAAATACCAAGACGAGTCGATAAACGTATCCATGGTGTCGGTTTCCCGTTTGGCGGGTTCACCACAGGTGGGACAGGGCACATTCACCCAATGCTCCAATTTGGCTAAGGGGGAAGCTCCCCGACCACTGAATTCCACATCTTCTGGTAGTTCGACCGGTAACTGCTCATCGAGAACCGGTACGATGCCGCAGCTCGGGCAGTGAACCACAGGAATCGGCACCCCCCAATAGCGCTGTCGGGAAATCAACCAGTCTCGCAAGCGATAGTTAACTTCACCTTTACCCTTGCCTTGGGCCTCTAGCCACTCAATAGCCGCAGAGACACTTTGCCCCGCGTCTTTGCCAGCGGGGATACCATCCAGCGGACCTGAGTTCACCATGACACCATCGTGAGGCCAAGCTTCGGTCATACTATCGCCATCAATCGCTTGATCGGCAGGCTGCACCACCACCTTTACCGGTAATCCAAACGTACGGGCAAAGTCGAAGTCACGCTGATCGTGGGCCGGAACTGCCATAATCGCCCCAGTTCCGTACCCCATAAGAACGTAGTCAGCAATCCAGATAGGAACCTTCGCATCATTGACTGGATTGATTGCGTAGCTACCAGTCCAAACACCGGTTTTCTCTTTATCCTCGGCGGTGCGATCACGCTCACTTTTAACAGCAGCTTTGGCTTGGTAAGCTGCGATCGCCACTGCCTGTTCTGAAGTGGTCAGCTTTTCGACTAGAGGATGCTCGGGGGAAAGCACCATAAACGTGGCACCCCAGAGGGTATCCGGTCGCGTGGTGAATACTGGCAGTTCATCACCGACTTCGGTTTTGAAGATAACCTTTGCCCCCGTGGACTTGCCAATCCAGTTTTCTTGCATTAGTCGCACGCGCTCGGGCCAACCAGGAAGCGTCGCTAAATCCTGGAGCAATTCTTCCGCATAGTCAGTGATCTTCAAGAACCACTGGAGCATGAGCTTGCGCTCGACTTTAGCCCCCGATCGCCATGATCGCCCCTCACTATCGACCTGCTCATTCGCCAGGACAGTCTGATCAATCGGATCCCAGTTGACCGCCGCTTCTTCGCGATAAGCCAACCCTGCCTTTAAGAACTGAATAAAGCTCCACTGGGTCCACTTGTAATAGTCGGGCGAACAAGTCGCCACTTCCCGGTCCCAATCGTAAGAGAGGCCCAACTGCTTCAGCTGTGCCTTCATCTGTTCAATGTTTTGGTAAGTCCACTTGGCCGGATGGATGCCGCGATCGATCGCGGCATTCTCAGCCGGTAAGCCAAAAGCATCCCACCCCATTGGATGCAGCACTCGATAGCCCTGCATACGCCGCACCCGCGCAATCACATCCGTAATCGTATAGTTCCGCACGTGACCCATGTGCAGATTGCCTGAGGGATAGGGAAACATCGACAGCGCATAGAACTTAGGCTTGTCAACAGCTTCCTCCGCCTGATCCAGCCCTTGCTCTGCCCAGTACTGCTGCCACTTTTCCTCGATCGCTGCAGGAGTGTATCGATCCGCCACGTCCGGACTCCTCGTTGCTCTTCGCTTAACTACACAATTCTAAAGGGTCATTCCCAAGTCAGGGATGATTCACCGAATAACTTCTTACCAACCGTCACCGTCTCGACAGTGACGGCCATGGTTGACAGTGAATCGAATCCGTGCTTCCTAAACGATGCCAAAGTTCCTCGGCAATGTGAGGCGCAAAGGGAGCCAACAACTTCACTAAAGTATCAATGCCTTCGGCATAAACAGGCGAGTTGACACAGTTAGTGTTCGTAAGCGTGTTATTGAATTCCAGCAGTTCTGATACAGCCATGTTGAGCTGATAGTCTCCCTGAACAGCCTGACCAATTGTCTGGATAGTTTTTCGAATTACCTGCTGCAATGCCCTTTCTGCCGTCGACGAGCCATCAAAAGCATTGGAGCTTATCGAAGCAGCCCTATTTTCTAGAAATCGAGTGACGACTTGCCAGACCTGATGCAAAAAGGAGTGGTATCTCTCTACGCCAGCCTCATCCCATACCAAAGTCATTTGTGGAGGCACCTCAGACAGGATGAACAGGCGTAAAGCATCGGCTCCATATTCAGCCACAACATCTTGAGGGTCAACGCTGTTGTACTTAGCCGGTGACGCCCTTTCGTAGGTAATGTCCAAGGCATCGCCAGTTTGCGGATCGACTGGATTGTCGCGATCAACGATATTCGTCTTGGGGATGTATTGGCGCGTCCTGGAGTTTCGGTAAGTGATGTTTTGTACCGTCCCCTGGTTTAAGAGGCAACTGAAGGGTTCGTCGAAGTTGAGCAGGCCGCGATCGCGCAGTGCCTTGATAAAAAAACGAGCATAGAACAAATGCAGAACCGCATGTTCAACACCGCATACATACAGATCTACAGGCAGCCAGTTATTCACCTTGGCAGCATCAAAAATGGCGGTCTCATTATGGGCATCAGCAAATCGCAGGAAATACCAGGATGAGTCCCAAAAGGTGTCTAGGGTGTCAGTCTCCCGCCTAGCCAGTGTGCCGCAGGTAGGGCAGGGTACAGTGATCCAATGCTCGAAACTGGTAAGAGGCCTTAGTCCCTGTTCACTCCACTCCATGGTTTCTGGAAGCTTAACCGGAAGCTGCTCGTCCGAGACAGGCACCACACCACAACAAGGACAATGCACCACAGGAATGGGCACCCCCCAGTAGCGGTGCCGCGAAATCAACCAATCTCGCAGACGATAGCTAGCCTCTCCGCTACCTTGATCACTGTCATCTTGTTGCGTTCCTGCTAGCTGAGTGGACCTGCCAATCCAGTTGGCCTGCATAAGCCGCACCTGCTCAGGCCAGTTTGAGAGTTGAGCCAAATCTTGTAGAAGTTCTTCAGCGTACTCAGAAATTTTTAAGTACCAATAACGTTGTCGCCGCTGCTCAACCTTAGCGCCAGAGCCCCATGCGTTTCCTTCACTATCCACCTGTTCATCGAGAAGCGTAATCTGAGCAACTGGATCCCAATTAACCGTCACTTCTTTGGTGTAAGCCAGCCCTGCCTTCAGCAGCTGCACGAAAAGCCACTGCGTCCATTTGTAATAGTGAGGAGAACAGGTCACTAGTTCGCGCTCCCAATCGCAAGCTAGCCCCAATTGCTTAAATTGGGTCCTCATCCGTTCAATATTCTGAGCAATCCAGTCGGCAGGATGGACGTTGTGTTCAGCAGCAGCGTTTTCAGCTGGGTTACCAAAGCCATCCCAACCAATAGGGTTCAGAACACAATGGCCCTGCATCCGCCGTACGCGGGCAATGACATCGGTAATAGTGTGGTTACGGACATGGCCCATATGTAAGTTGCCTGAGGGATATGGCAGGAGCGACAACACATAAAACGGCGGCTCTTCAATGTTTTCCTTCGTCTTATACAGTTGTTGTTCCGTCCAAACGCGTTGCCACTTTGTTTCGATCGCTACAGG
>JBCBJE010000491.1:0-4803 GCA_038523735.1 Cyanobacteria bacterium J06626_18
GGTCGCCGCAGGAGCTCTAGATAGTGAAACGTGGGTGGAATTGTCAGAGGAAGATCGCGCTCAGCTCACCATTATTGCCGAAACGGATGCCTTTCCTCGCCATGTCGTCGTAGCGGGTCCTAGCCTAGAACCGAATCAATTAGACGCACTTAAAACCGCCATGCTGGCGATGGATGAGTCTAGGGACGGGCAAGCGGCACTCGCAACGTTTAGTGAAACGGCCCAGTTTGACGAGTTTCCCGAAGGGGCCGAGGCTACGATCGCCCGCCTGCAGGAGTCGTATGAAATGCTGAACAACCACCTCGCTCAGCAGGACTAATCCGGCGATCGCTCAGCCTCGCAAAATCAAACAATTCTGCTTAAAAACGAGTTGTCTACGTCTAGAATCGCCTCCTCCCAGGACCGACACTCAACCAGTCCCGGTGCTTTCATCCCCGCACTGGGCTCCCTGGACCTTGCTCTTTATCGGTGAATCACCATGGCTAAAGCAACGCGATCCCCCCAAGGCTCGGTCAAACAGCGGCGCCCCCCCGCTGCCCCTACGGATGCATCGTTGGCCGCATCGTCGACTGCTGGCTTGCCAGGGCAAGCTCCTATTCAACCCACAGAGACGCGAGGAAACGCCTCGCAAGTTAAGGGATTCAGCCTGCGGCAGCGTCTATTGCTAACGATTCTACCGGTTGTTTTCGTGCCCTTAGTATCGGCGGGGGCGATTGGATATCGCATTATCCAACAACGTAGTGAAGAGCGAGTCCAAGAGCAGCTCGAAAATCAGGCCCTACTGACTAGCGAGGGGGCTACCGCAGTCCTGGAAGATCTGCTAGATTTACCCCGAGCGATCGCCGTGAGCCCACTGGTGGTGAATGAGGCCCAGGCAGGCAGCCGTCAGGTCACCGCCGAAGGACTGGATCAATTGCCCATCGAACTGCTGGAGACCCGCTTCGAAGAAACCAAACTCCTGCGCGTTCACAATCGGTTGAACGCCTATCTCAGGGAAACGATTGAAACAGCTGAGATTTCCGAGATTTCCATTACGGAGAGTCATGGTTTCAACGTAGCGTATAGCGAGCCCACAACCGACTTTGTCCAGAGTGATGAAACATGGTGGCAAGCAGGTAAGGAAAAAGGGCAGTGGATTGGTTCGCCCGATTTTGACTTTGCGGCTAAGGGCTTCACTGTGGAGTTGGCCCAAGCTATCCAAGACCCACTAAGTGGTGACTTTGTAGGAGTGGTGAGGGCTGTCTTACCCACGCGCAAATTTAGTTTGCTGGCTCAGTATATTGAGCGAACAGGAATCAGTGGCTCCCAGCAAGTGCAATTGATCGATGGCACTTCCCTCAAGGTGATCGACTCCTTTTCCCCCAAAGGATTTCGTAAAGATCGGGACATCATTGGCGGTAAGCCAGTTGAGCAGTTGATTAGTGCTTTCCTCGAAGCTGCACAACCGGAGCGCGAGTCCCATGCCATCCTGCAAACCCTGGAAAACAGCAGTTCAGTCCAGCACTTATCGATTGCCTTCGCCGATGAAACGGCGACGGTAGCCTCTTTTGTGCATGAAAATCGGCAATACAAGATGTCCAGCATCCCCAATACTCAGTGGGTGGCGATCGCGTCGATGGATACTACCGAAATCGCGGCGACCGGTCGCGATTCGCTGATGTTCTTGGCTATCACAATCCTGTTGCTAGCTAGCGTTACGGGGGCTCTTATTTTGTGGTTAGCGCGCCAACTCTCCAGACCTTTGGGCTCGTTGGCCGATCAGGCTCAGTTAGTGGCAGCAGGCGACTTCAATGTAGCGGTGACCCCCCAGGGGACAAAAGAGACTCGAGCCCTGACTCGTAGCTTTAATCAGCTGGTCGTACAGGTTAAGGACTTGCTGACACAGCAAGAAACGGAAACTCAACAGGCCCAATTGTTCGCGACTATTACGGGCGCCACAGCAATCTCCCTGAAAGACTTCGGGCAAATCTTAGCGAAGGTTTTGCCCGAAGCTCAAAAGATACTGCAGGTTGACCGCATGTTGTTCTATCCGGTGAATAGTGAACACCTGGCAGCAGAAGCCGTGACCTCTGGGATGCTATCGGGTTTGGAGCAAGCGATGTTGACGGACTGCATCCCCGAAACGCTCTTAAATGCCAGACCTAACTGTTTCCCTTTGGCGGTTGCTGATGTGGCAGCAGCAGAACTTAATCCTCAGCACCGCGACTACTTGCAGGCTTTGGATGTGCATTCGACGCTCACCATGCCGGTTTTTACCGAAGATGTCCTGTTTGGATTTTTCGTTGCCCATGATCAGTCACCCCGTCAGTGGCACCCTTCTGAGCAAACTTTTATCGCTCAGCTAGCAGGTCAGTTCACGCTAGTCGTTGATCGCGTGACAGCACTTAAGAAGATCCAAGAGTCGCGTCAGGTTGCTGCGGTGTTGACGGGGGAAAAACAGCAGCAAAGTATTGAACTAAATCAGCATAAAGAACAGCTGGCTCAGCAGAGCGAAGTCCTGCTGAGCCAAAATGAAGAACTGCGTCGCCAACAATCAGAATTGAGTCAACAAAGTGCTGAACAGCGTCGGCAAAAAGAGCAGCTGCAGCACCAAATTGCCCTACTGGTAGAAGATATTCAGGGCATTTCCCAAGGGGATCTGACAGTGCGCGCCCGCGTCGCTGAGGGGGAACTCAAAACCATTGCGGATGTTTTCAACTTAACCGTGGCTAGACTGCAGGCATTAGTGAGTCAGGTCAAACAGTCTTCGACCCAGGTGAGCGCGATCCTCACACAAAACGAAGGCACGGCTATGCAGCTCACCCGTGCCACGCACCACCAAGCTCAGGAGGCGGCTAAAACCCTAGGAACCGTGCAGAATATGATTGCTTCGATGGGGGCGATCGCCGAAAATGCCCAGATGGCTGCCGTAACCGCTAAGACCGTAGCGAGTACTGCCGAAGCCAGCGAAGCCGGCATGAACCGCACTGCCGAGCGCATTTTGCGTCTGCATGAAGTCTGCACCCACGCGATTGATCAGCTTGAAAATTTGGGCAATTCAACTCATCCTACTGAACCTGTAACCGCAACGATTCGCGAAATTGCCGTCGCAGCTAGCCTGCTCCTAGATCAGGCGAAGGCGGAACGTATTTCTTTCGCTGATAACAGTCAATTTGCAGCGATGATCCAACAATTGAGCCAGCTCACCCAGCGGGCACTGAGCGAAACTCAGGAAGCTGAAACGTTCCTGCAAACACTACAACAAAAAACAGTCTATGTGGCCGGTGATATCAAACGGGTGAGTAATCAGGTGGCAGAGGGCACGCAGCTGGTTACTCATTCCAAATGTGATTTGGAGGAAGTCGCGGTGGTGGCGCGACGGTTTGACCATCTGGCTCAGTCGATCGCGAAGGCTACTTTTTCCCAGTCACAAATTTCGCAGGCAGTTTCTACCTTAGTGAAGGAAGTAGCTGAGCTTTCTGAACAGACAGCTACGTTCGCTCAAAAAATGGAGGGAGCTCTGCATGAAACTGTAGACATGGCGCAAGGATTACAAGAATCCGTCAGCCTTTTCAAGGTAGAGAATGTCAGTTCCAACGAAGCTGATTGGACGTAGTAACAAGTCGTTTGGGCATAGGGCTCGACGAGTTTCCCAGCCGTTTTCCCTGTAGGAACGCGTTTGTGAGCTGTTGTTCATCGAATCCGAAATTGACAGCATCTTCCTATGCCAAGCCCTGCCGACCTTACTCCGATTGGCGCGCCATCCCGGCGGCAAATCGGCAATCTGCTTTAGGGTTGGATCAATCCTAAGTGCTGCCCCCATCCCAATCACTCTTCCGTCTTCTTCTGCATCTGTGGTGCCACAGAGGAAAGCCCAGGAGCGATCGTCTTCGTAGTGAACGACCACTAAAATTGGCGCTCCCTCGTCAAGCACCTGTCGTGTCGTGAGTGCCGTAACATTCGGAGCTTGATCAAATGGCCAGTCATGAGTCTGCATGACGGTTAAGCTGAGCGGCGGCAGATAAGATCGAGACGAAGCACAAAAACTCTATTCAGCTCGCTCCACTGTGTTGTCAGCTTGTTGACCACTACGCGCCGCCTCTAATTTCTGCCGAATTGCTGCCTGAATCTTTGCATCAAAATTAGGATCACTTGGGCTGGCAATAAGAGATTTTGGACGCTGACTAAATCTGTCTAAATATGCCTGAAAAGCAGCTTGATCTTGGCGGTTTGATAGGAAGTACCGTTTTAATTCGGCATGACTCATGGTGTCAAAATTTACTTGACTCATCAGAACACCTCTCCATTCGGTACAATTTCAAACTCAAGGTCTTCACCATATCCAGCCACGACATACACGTTGCGAGTTCGGTGGTCAACACAAACGAGATGAATTGGTTGCAGCATGGTGTACGTCAACTGATAGCTAACACGATATAAGCTCTGCAATTGAGCGGCAGTGGGCATTTCCTGTCACTCGCTCCACCTGCCGACTATCTTAACAAACACGCTGAATGCTTCGATCCGAGCTTCCAAATTGGATAATCTCACCCATGACCACAGTCTCAAGGAAATTTCTGAGAAAGAAATCACAGAAGAGGGCGACTGCGTGGCTGGGTTCAACAAAGTTTTGGCGCAGCTTTGCCGTTGGCGTAGCCTTCTCGCAGGGAATAGGAAATAAACCAGCAAGATAGAATTCTGAAAGTGTTGGGTCTCTTGCCTTGATACCAACCTACGACGAGATATTTATTGCTAGAAGTCTCCTAAAGACAATCTCGTTTTGGTCAGAGGAGAGCTTATGATTTCTGAGCTTGTGCTGTCAAC
>JBCBJE010000492.1:0-4795 GCA_038523735.1 Cyanobacteria bacterium J06626_18
GCGGCGACAAATCCACCAATCATGAATCGCCGCACTCCTCGTGATGCCGCTGATAGCAGTGAGCATCGTTACGTCAGGCTGTCCTTTGTATCCTTCTTCAGCCTTCTGTGTCGATGTCCCTTGGCGGTTATCAGTCAGCAAGGCTCAGCAAGCCACGGAATATATTCGCGGATGGAATCGCTGGTTTGCTGATACTCCTACTGGCGTGCCACCTGTTCTTTGGAAACTATGGCAATGGCTAAAGTTTGCTCGATTGAATGTTGTCATGTTCCTATTGCTGATCATTTCGATGCCACTGGCAGTCATTACGCTTCGGTCAGCAAGACGAAAGGGTGGTGCGGGGACGCTCTGGCTGTCGGGTCTCGGTGCCTGCGGGATGGCCTTTATCCTGCTGCGGGCTCCCATGATTCGCTTTGGCCTGGGGTATTTTGTGATGATTCCCGCGATCGCGATCGCTCATTTAGGGCCTCAATGGCTGTCGCAGTTGCGCTGGCAACCGCTATCGCAATGGTCAGCGATCGCCCCGCCTAATCGCTCTGCTCAAGTCCTGTTGGGCAGCGTAGGCATCCTCTTAAGCATCATGAGTCTCACACAGCCAGATCTGCTATCTCGTTTATTGCTGCCGCCGGCCATGCCGAACATAGATGTAGAGGTCAAGTGTTCCCATGATGTCGAATATGTTTCGCCAGTTGATGATCGCGGGCAGTGTTGGGATGCACCTATTCCGTGTGCGCCAGGTGATAAAAACATTCGTTTGCGGAACCCGGAGCGTGGGCTGGCAGCGGGGTTTGTGCCTGTGGAGTAAACAGGGAGTAGGGAGTAAGGGATAGTGGATAGTGGGTAGTGGGTGATAAGAAAAGGGGGGGTGGAAGGGTAGTGAGTAATGGGCAGAGGGGAGGCAACATTCCGTAAGGGCGAGGCATTTGGCCCGTATGCCTCACCACACATAGAGACTCTACGCTCCAGATGCCCCAACCCAACCCAACCAACCATCAACTAAAAACTGAGAACCAAGAACCAAAAACCAAAAACTATCAACCATCAACCATTAACGAAGCACAAAGAACGAAGAACCAACTCAATCCAAAATCGGCATTACTTAGTGCCAAACATGCGATCGCCGGCATCGCCAAGTCCTGGGAGAATATAGCCGTGCTCGTCGAGCTTTTCATCGATCGCGGCGGTAAAAATCGGGACGTCTGGGTGTTCGTCGTGGAAGTGGGCAATCCCTTCAGGGGCAGCTAGGAGGCAGACAAATTTAATGGACTGGGGCTGGGTTTCTTTGAGGCGATGCACTGCGGCGACTGCCGAATTGCCGGTTGCCATCATTGGATCGACCACCAGCATTTCGCGTTCGTGGACACCGTAGGGCACCTTGAAGTAGTACTCCACCACAATGTGGGTTTTAGGATCGCGGTAAAGACCAATATGGCCTACGCGAACCGACGGCATCAGCTGCAGCATACCGTCCAGAATTCCTTGGCCTGCCCGCATGATGGAGATGAGAACGAGCTTTTTGCCGGCGAGCATAGGAGCATCCATGGTCGTTAGCGGCGTTTCGATAGGCACTTTTTCTAGAGGCATGTCGCGGGTAACTTCGTAGGCCAGCAGCATACTAATCTCTCCCAAAAGCTGGCGAAACTTCGCAGTGCTCGTATCTTTGCGTCGCATGATCGAGAGCTTGTGCTGAATCAGTGGGTGATTAATAAGCGTAACTTGGCGATCCATCGGTTCAGTATCCTGTAAAAACTGCTCTGCCAGACCAAGCTTTAGCCTTAAAACACGGTGCCGTCACTTTGGATAGTGATAGGCGGCGCGCCCGTGGGCCGTAGCTGCTTGGCAATGCGCCGTCCTGCTGCCCAAGTACCACCTTCCAGCACTTTGATGAGGGGTAGTTCTTCCGGTGTCTTGTGGAGCTGCTGACGGACGCGATCGCCGATCAAATCCAGCAGAACAACCGTCAATGCCCGCCATTCCACCACGACGGCAGAACTGGGTAAATGCGCTTCCGTCGTCACTGCAGAATGTTTTGGCACAAGCAACCCCAAGTCCACACAGAGACCGCCATTGCGATATTCCGCCAGTCCTGTCAACGCATTGAGGTTGACGACGCTAACGCCAGCCTTGACTAAGGGTTCGACCAGGGAGTAGGTCAGCCACTGCGATAGCTTGTGAAACGGCACCAGATTTGCGCCCAGAGACGTCACAGGTAGAGCTGGATGGGACCAGACATCGCCTAAATTGGTGTCGGCGATCGCAGTCCGCCCGGGCCAAATGGAGCCAAAACTTAGCAAAACTTCCGTCAGCAGCTTGCCAGCATCCACCCCATCGGGAAACTGCTGTTGCCAGTAATCCAGTAAATTACCGGGTCGGGCCGGATTGGTTCCAAAGCGTGTAGGCTGAGCTTTGAGGGAACGACCTAACTGATGCAACAGCGACAGGCGACCAGCTAAACCAACCAGGGGATTCTCCTCAGTAACTTGGAACGCCTGGGCCAGCTTTGCCTCAGTCAACTGCAGCAGTCCCACAGCATCTACCTGGAGAGGCGCATTGGAATTAGAGGAGAATATGCCCTGTTGAAAAGCCCGAAGGCTGGCAACTGCCAATCCCTCAGAGCGACCCAGGACCTGTCCGGTCTCAACTTCGGAGTAGCGCCATTGGGTTCCAGCACCAGCATCCAGAAGGACACTAACAATCGCGAGGTCCAGGCGCGATCGCGTTGCAGCCGCCACTGACTGACTCTGGAGTGTCTGGTTAAGCTGAGCCAAACGCGGCACATCACCCGCATTAAAGTGTCGCCAGCGGCTATGGAAAGGAACCTCGAACTGGGGATACAGCAGCTGCGTCGTTTCCACTACATAGGTAGCGACAGCCTCTAGCTGGGAGAGATCACAGGTGAAGTGCTCCAGCTGATCGGCTTGGCACAACTCAAATAAGTGTTGGCAGCGATCGCGAATGGCTTGGGGCTGCTGCAAGTAGGCAATTGCAGCCTGCTCTGCAGACATCGTTACAGCCCCTCGTACTGACGACCCATCGTTTTCGCTAAGGCTTCATCATTAGGCACTTCACCCTCGGTGTAATAGCCTGCCGCCTTCTTCGCATCCATTTCAACCTGAGCATCGGCTGGAATCAGCTCTTCCGGAATCGAGATCCGTTCCACTACCTCAATGCCTGACTCCGTAATGGCGTCGTACTTCAGATTGCTCATGGAAACGAACTTGTCGATGCGGGTAATGCCTAGCCAATGCATCACATCTGGCATCAGCTCCTGGAAGCGCATGTCCTGCACCCCAGCCACACACTCTGTACGGGTAAAGTAGGCATCAGCGCGATCGCCCCCCGCCTGTCGCTTACGAGCGTTGTACACTAAAAACTTAGTGACCTCACCCAAAGCTCGGCCCTCTTTGCGGGCGTAAATCACAACCCCCGCTCCCCCCGCTTGTGCCATCGTCACTGCCACCTCTATACCATGAACCAAGTAGGGGCGACAGGTACAAATGTCAGACCCAAACACATCCGAGCCATTGCACTCATCATGAATGCGAACCGCTAAGGGGCGACCCGGGTCTGTAATCGCCGCCATGTCGCCAATAATGTAAACCGTATGACCGCCTATCGGCGGTAGAAAAACCTCCAGATCAGATCGGGTTACTAGCTCAGGAAACATCCCCCCCGTTTGCTCAAAGAGGGTACGCCGGAGGTCTGCTTCAGGCACACCAAAGCGCTGCGCAATACCGGGTAGGTACCACACAGGCTCAATCGCGGCCTTCGTCACCACCAGATCACCCTGCTCTTTGAGGATTTGACCATCGGCTTGCAGGCGACCTTTGGCAACCGCCTCCTGCAGTTCTGGAATATTAATGTGGGCCTTGGTAATTGCAATCGAGGGGCGAATGTCGTACCCTTCAGCCCGCCGGTCAACAAACAAATCGTTATCCAACGCGCCAAACGGATCGAGCGAAACAATTTTTTTGGGGTCCGACCAGCTAGGATACGGACCAATTGCAACAGTCGGTGCAGTGTTAGTTAAGTCAGCGCGATGATCGGGCTCCAAATCACCACTGGCGATCGCTAAAGCTCGGTACACCGCATACGCTCCAGAATGCGTACCAATCGCATTGCGATGAGTCAAATTCCCTAACGTTGCAATGACAGGACCGCGCTGGTTGGGATCGGGGTGTCCCCATTGAATCGGTGTTGGCTTAGGACCATGGTGTCCTGGATGGGACGTGAGAACAATGTGCTTATGACGGGGAGGATTGGCCGATGCCATGGGAGAGACCCTGTGAGTGAATTCTGAACTTACCGTGGGGCATACCTCTAAACTGTAACTGAAGCTGCAATCCTAGAACGTCCGCAACGCGACCGTCAATCACTCGCCAATACTCACGACATGGGATTGCACCTGACCAAATTGATAGCCTGAAGGCAATTCAGAAACCAAGATACGCGCCTGACCATCTGGACTGATGAAGACCGTCTCTAAGTTGGGCAACGACATTAGGGCTGGAATGGGAACCTCAGGCTTATCCGAATTGAAATTCCCTTTGGATGCACAAATTGTAGGGCAACCCTGCTCGTTTATCACCCAATAGACCTTAGTTGGCTGGCTAAGATACGCATTTTCCCAAAAAGAATGATCGGGAATTCTTCTAAATTTTTCGGGATACTGGAAGTGCATATATCCCATATAGATTGGATAAGATTGTACGAAGAACAATGCATTTGGCTCTCGACGTTAGATCGCAGTCATGAATTCTGAAGTTCATGCTCCGTTGTCAAAAGCTCCTTATCC
>JBCBJE010000493.1:0-4791 GCA_038523735.1 Cyanobacteria bacterium J06626_18
CGGTTGTGCTAGAGGATAGCGATAAGCTGCCGAAGCTTTCGGGGGTTCCGCTCGAACTGACTGTGGACGACGTATTTGGCTGGCTGCGCATTGCTTAGCGCAGTTTTTTCGGTAATGGCAGCTGGATTTGAAACATGGTGCCCTTACCTACGGTGCTCTTAGCTGTGAGCTGACCATCGTGTGCTTGAATAATTTGCTGAGCAATGGATAAGCCCAAGCCAAAGCCACCTGTGCGACGCGATCGCGCCATGTCAACTCGATAGAAGCGCTCAAAGATATGGGGTAAATCTGCTTCCGGAATGCCGATACCGTTGTCTTCGATTTGAATCAGTGCATAGCTGGATTGCGTATAAAATCGGAGCTGAACGACACCACCTTGACTCGTGTATTTGAAGGCGTTGTCCAAAAGATTCATGATGGCTCGCTGCAAAAGCTGCGGATCGGCCTTGAGCGTGACGGGCTGAGTCGGCACATTACTGACGAATTTGCGGTTATGTTGGGATGCTTGGAGTGTGCAGTATTCCAACAATGGATTCAAGACATCTTGTATAGTCACCCGTTTATTTTGAGCCACCCCTACTAGGGGTCCCTCATGTCGCGCCAAAAATAAGAGGTCGTCAATCAGCTCGCTCATGGCCTTAGCGGCTTTTTCAATCTCCTGGACGCAGTCTTGCTGGGTAGAACTCTCGCGAATACTGGGAATAAGAGCCACCTGAGCATTACTCAAAATCGCAGCTAGCGGGGTTCGCAGCTCATGGGACGCATCGGCGGTAAATCGCTGTAGCCGATTGTATGACTGTCGCAACGGCTGCATGGCAATCCCTCCCAACACCCACCCTGTAAGGCCAATGATGCCGAGGGTCAGCGGTACGCTCAGGGTCAGTACCACCAAAGCTCGGTTGAGATCAGCCTGTAGGGGATCGAGCGGTGTGGCGGATTGAATGTAGCCAATGAGTTGGTTGTTGTATTTGACAGGTGCCGTCAGCTGGCGCAGCGATCGCTCCACCGAGCTGCCATTCTCAGTAATTTGGGTAATGCGAATTGTTTGGAACTCGATTTGCTTAGTTGAAATCGCCTGACGGTTGGGGGTTAGGCCAGCGAATTGGCTCAGCTTCCCATCGACGTCATACCAGCGCACATACACCAATTCATCCTGGGGTTTGGGGGCATTTTCACCGACCAGGGGGGCATCGTTTTCAATCGTTAATTGCCATTCTTCCTGCGTTTGGCGGTAATAGACTCGATTTTCAACTTCCTTTGTTTTCGAGTACAGCGCTTCATCAAACGCCCGGAGTCGATCTTCGGCTTCGAGGTAATAAACTACTCCGGTAAACGCAATCAAAATACCGCCCATTGAAAGGGCAAACCAGTAGGCTAAATTCAGACGACTGCGACTAAACATATCAGTGGCTACGGCACTTGTTCAGGGACTTTAAGCCGATACCCCATGCCATAAACCGTCTCCAGCCAACTTTTGGCATCAAGCTCATCTAAACGCTGGCGGAGTCGCCAAATGAGAGCTGTGACGGCGTTGCTTTCCGGTTCAGTGCCCCATTCCCACAGCGCCTGCTCAATGCTATCGCGCGAAATGACTTGGCCTGACCGCCGCATAAAGTATGCCATCAAGTGAAATTCGCGGCTCGAAAGACGAATGCGGGTCTGCTGCCGCTCTAGAACCAGGGTCGAAATGCAGAGGTGCAGGTCGCCCAAGCTGAGGCGATCGCCATGCCATTGGGGCGATCGCCGGCTCAATGCACGTACCCGAGCCAGCAGTTCGGGAATATCAATTGGCTTCACCAGATAATCATCGGCTCCAGCATCTAACCCCAGCACTTTATCGGCAGTGGTATCTTTGGCCGTCAGCATCAGTACAGGACTAATTTTTCCCATCTGGCGGTACTGCTGACATAGCGATACACCACTCACCGAGGGCAGCATCCAATCCAAAATCAGCAAATCATAGTCTTTATTGGTCATCAACCATTGAGCTTCCTGGGCATCCTCCACGCCATCAACCAAGTACCCTGATTCTGAAAGGGCAATCCGCAAGGGTTTCAGCTGGGCGGGGTCATCTTCAACCAACAGGATGATCATCAGCTACACCTCAAGCCACAGGTACTAAGACCATATCTAATTAGTTTCGCGGACAAACATAACAGAAATATGATTTGCCCAAGTGGCGAGTATTCTCAAAATAGAGATGAACTAGCCGTTAGCCTTCTGATCTAGAGTCGATAGAGATTTTTCTATGCAGCAACCCTGGCAAAAATTACGGTCTTGGCTTCTAGATTTGAGAAGACTGCGATTCTGGGTGTCGCTGTTAATTCTGGGATTCGGCTTCTGGATGGTAGGTAAGTTAATAACGCTGCGAATTTTGCACCGTACTTATGAAAATTCGCGTTATTTTATTGCCAACGTTCAACCTCGAGAAATCGCCAACCAGAAAATATCCTCTATTAAGGTACAAATCTACAGTCAATCGAATCTTTCCATTGTTGAGGTCAATTCAGATGATCCAACACTCCTAGAACGTGAGTTTCAATTTAGACTTAATGCACCTCAAGCCATTGAACGTGCGATCGCTCAGGAGTTAGGACTTCCTTTGGAAGAGGTCAGAAGCTTGGTCTATTACAAAGTCCGGAATCAATAAACTGACCTGTTAGTTTCCCTTTTGATCTCGTAGCATAATCTCGTGTTCTTCAGACTTCACCTAAATACCGACCAAAGGAATTCCTGCTTCTACCTGGTGCATCATGCGCCAAACAGTGCAAGGGGCTGCATCAAATCACGATGGGTACGCCCAGCACCGATGAACGCCCCTGAGGCAGCCTTGAAGATTTGCCCACGGGGTACAAAACTGGGCCGGCCCACTGGTATTCATGGGGCTGGCCCTTGCGAAACTGTTGCGAAAATAAGCGCAGTATTTGTAGGGTGAGGCCACTGGGAATAACGCCCATGACGGCTGCAATCCCCTGGTTCAATCGGCCTGGCATCCAGATAACATCATGCCGGTCCAATGCGTGGAATACATGCTTTACCCTTTTAATGTTGCTTCGATCAAAAAACAGGTGGGGTACTGATGCGATTAAATGAGGCCCCATAGGTCAGCATCCGCAATCTGAGCACCGGTTGCCAGTGTGCTCAGCTCAGCAGCGCTTTCAACGAATTGAATGTCCTCGATGCTACTTGTAAAAACGCCAATGCTACTCAGTGCAGCCCTAATGTTGCTAGCGGCTTCAATCGTTTCTCGAACGGCATCGGTCAAGGCGAGAAAGAGCGTGTCATGACCACGTCCACCGAAAAATACGTCGCGATTGCTCGTATCCGTACCGCCAATCAGACTAGCTTCCGAATACACAAACACATCGTCACCGCGTCCTCCAAAAACCTTGTCGGAACCCAGCCCATCAACCAGAACATCATCACCGCGATCGCCTAGTAGTAGGTCGTTACCATCGCCCCCCGCAATAACATCGTTACCGCGTCCTCCCAAGCCGATGTCGTTACCAGAACCGAGGGAAACAATATCGTCACCGGAGCCGGCAAAAATGATGTCGTTGCCAAGGCCCCCTAGCGCCACATCATCACCCCGGCTCAGCTGCACTCGATCATTGCCACCACCTGCCAGCACCAGATCGTCGGCTCTGCTGCCTTTGATGATGTCATTGTCGCTACCAAGAATTTGCACATCGCTGGTCAAACTCTCAGCATAAAAAGCAGCAAAGATCCCGTGGACTGCTGTTGTCGGATGCACCAGGTCGAAGAATACCTGCTGGTCTAAATTGGGTAGAGAGGCCGGGTTTTCAGGAAAACTGAGCAGGGGGCCATCAGGCGTTTCGGTAATTGTCGGGTTGCCGCCAACCCCAAAGAATCGAAACGTCGAGAGGGGAGCTAGAAATCCAAATGCACTGGGGTCGGCTGCAATTTCCCCGGTAATGGCAGCGAAGTCCACCACCTGCACATTTACCCCCGCTGCAGTCAGTTCGGCGCTACCTGCCAGCAACGCCTCATTGTGGATTTCGATCACTTCGTCTGGAAGCGTGGGCTGGAGTGTACTGAATGGGAAAAAGCTGCTAACTGGCAACGTGTTTAATATGATTGTTTCGACGCCAGCCTCCACCAATCGGCCTGCTGCGGCCAGGGTGCTTGCCGCCACGTTGGCAGCAAATGCGATCGCTTCTTCTGCCGTCGCCTCTGGGTTGGCCAGTCCAAATTGGCCAAAATCGTTCAAGCCGATGAAGAGAGAAGCAGCGGTATCCTCTGTCTCACCGGAGTTTCCGAGAAAGCGATCGACCTGAGCATTGAGATTAATGTCAAAGCCCAGCAGTGTGAGATCGGCATCCGGACTTTGAAGACCCAACACACCGTTTAGCGCCAGGATCGTGCCGAGCGACAACTCTCCTAAGGAGGCGGCTGCAGTCAATGCGAAATTGTCTACGTCTTCAATACCAAGCAGTCGAGGGGCAATATCGGCATAGACTTCACCATTGGAAAACCGTTGTGCATACCCCAGGCTTTCGGGCGGTAACGGCACGATCAGGTTTTGGCTACTTAGCTCGAAAGTACCGCCTGTGTCGGTCAAACTGTCACCAAAGAAAACTAAGCGATCGAAACTAAGGGAAGAACTCATTTACTTTTCCTTATTATTTATGGAATGCGATCGAACCTGTTCAACCGAGCAGCTCAGAATAAATTCATGCCTGCCGAACTCAAATAGAGGCAATTTAATATCCTTTTTTGCCGATAGTGTCCGACCTGCACTGTTTAGCCGAACATCTCTATTGCAGCGAG
>JBCBJE010000494.1:0-4790 GCA_038523735.1 Cyanobacteria bacterium J06626_18
AACCTTGGGAATGTCTAGAAGCAAAAGTGTCTGGCTGCTGCCATCGGTCTGAGGAATGACGGCTGTATGGCTGATTAGATCCAGAAAACCCGAGGCGGCAGCCAGACACTTTTGCTTCTAGACATTCCCAAGGTTCTGAAAGCGCGCGCGCCCGAAATGGCAGCCTTGCCTTCGCAGGTTTAGGCATGCTGCTTGTCTAACAACTTCTATCAGAAGCGATGCGAATTTTGGGTCTGTGTTACATCCTAAAGAGTAGAAGGGATGCATCACTACCAAGAGTTGTTTGATGAGCTTATGCATTAATCCAGATTGCCCCCAACCTTCCATGCCTAGCAATGCCCACAGCGTGACGTGTCAAGCTTGTGGTTCGAATCTGTTGCTGCAGGGGCGGTATCGGGTAATGCGGCTACTGAGTAGCAAGACAGGCTTCGGCACGGTGTATGAAGCCTACGAGCGCGATGTGCCAAAGATTCTCAAGGTTTTGAAGCGCGATCGCAGCGAAGATCCCAAAATCGTTCATCTCTTTCAGAAAGAAGCGGAGGTGCTGAGTCAGATTCATCACCCTGGCGTTCCCTTTGTGGGCCGCGACAGCTATTTCACCTACCAGCCCAAGGGCAATGGTGCAGCGCTGCACTGCATCGTGATGGAGAAAATCGACGGGCCGAATTTGCAGCAGTGGATGCAGCAGCAAGGTAATCATCCCATCAGTGAGGCCCAGGCATTTCAATGGTTGACGCAGTTGTCCGACATTTTGCGGCAGGTCCATCAGCACAACTATTTTCATCGCGATATCAAGCCTGACAATGTGATGTTGCGGTCAGACGGGCAACTGGTGCTGGTCGATTTTGGTGCGGTTCGCGAAATGACCCAAACCTATCTGGCCCAGATTGGGAATTTGGGCATCACAACCGTGAGTTCGGCTGGCTACACCCCCCCGGAACAAGAGCAGGGGCAAGCCGTACCCCAATCTGATTTTTATGCCATGGGACGCACCATTATCTATTTGCTGACAGGGCGATCGCCTAACGACGCAGCGCTGTACGATCCCATGCTGAACACGTTTAACTGGCGATTGCAGGCCCCTCAGGTATCAGACGAGTTTGCCAATTTACTGGAAACCCTGATTTCGCCAAGGGTGGTGGATCGGCCTAAAACGGCCTTGGAAATCCAAGAGCGACTGCAGCAATTCTCGCAAAGGGGCTGGATGGCCGATGCCGACGCTCAGACCCTCTTGGCAGCGACTTCAATGCCAGCACTGAAATCACCTCACTCGCCGCAAGTGTCTGTGGCATCGGACTCATCCGCTCGATTTACTGGCTGGACATGGTTGATCATCGGTGGCGCTACGCTGCTAGCGTTTTGCCTTATTGGTATTGGTATTTGGCGGCGCAACCAACAAGTCCGTCTGCCATCGCCGATGCCGACGCATAGCTCATCCTTACCGAGTTCACCCGAAGAGCTCCTGCCCGTTCCCATAGAACTGCTGCGGACGTTTTCGGAACATCAGAGTTCGGTCAATGCACTCCAGTTGCTATCAGATAAGCAGCGATTTGTGAGTGCCAGTGCAGATACTACGATTCGTCTCTGGGATCTCAGCACCGGGGAAATGATACGGGCTTATGAAGGACATGCGACGTTTGTGAATGCGATCGCCCTCAGCCCAGACGAGACCGTCTTTTACAGCGGCAGCGCCGATGGTTCACTGTACTACTGGAATTCTCTAACAGGTGAAAGACTGGGTGAGTTTCCCCAGCACTCGGGAGCTATTAATACGCTGGCCCGCACCCCGGATGGACGGCTTTTGGTAAGCGGCTCTTCGGATGGCCTGATTAGGCTATGGGACACCCAAAGTCAGGAAATTGTGCAAACGCTAGAAGGGCACAGCGGGGCTGTCAACGCGGTAGTTGTCACGGATGATGGACAGCGGATCATCAGCGGGGGAACGGATCGGCACCTGCGCATCTGGGATATTCAGTCTGGTGAAGAGGTGCAGACTTTGGAGGGGCATAGGAGTTACATTAATGCGATCGCGGTCAGCCCCGATGGGCGCAGTTTGTATAGTGCGAGCGCGGATCAAACTATCAACCGCTGGGATTTAGAGACGGGCGAAGTGCTGAGCACGTTGACGGGCCATTCGAGCTATATCAATGCGCTGACGCTGAGTCGCGATGGGCAAACGGTTAGCAGCGGCAGCGCTGATGAAACAGTCCGGGTCTGGGATGTCACAACCGGCGAACTGCGGGCAGTCTACACCGGGTTCAATATGCCGGTGGATCAGCTAATCATGCTATCCGAAACCCGATTTGTCACAGCCAGCCGCGAAAATCCGGCAATCAAAGCATGGTTGGTAAATCCTTAAAATAATCGTCCCCCTCCCCTCACCCGCCTTGAGGCTAAACTAAAACTAGCCGACCGCTCTGGACTGAGCCTGCGGTCTCATGCGCTTCATCAACCCCAAAACCGACTTCGCCTTCAAGAAGATCTTTGGCTCCCCTCAAAGCAAGCCCGTGCTGATTAGCTTCCTCAACGGGGTGCTCTACGACGGGACCCATACCGTGCAGGTGCTGTATATCCTCAATCCTTACCAAGTACAAAACAGTATCTACGCTTGCTACCCAGCGAATACAGTTTCTGTTGTCGGTGTCGATGCCATCACTCTGAAGCTGGTTGTTGGTCAGCGTGACATCGTTAGTCCCCTACTGCGTTACGATGCAGGCTACGATCCCGAACTCTTCCCCTCGTGAAAACAGACTCGCTTTTCTTTGCTCTATTTCAAACGACCCCCTCCCTATTGTTTGAACTGCTGGGAAAACCGGTTGCCGAAGCTCAGGGCTATCAGTTTGACTCGGTGGAGGTGAAACAGACCGCATTTCGACTCGATGGGGTGTTTTTGCCGCCAGCGAATCGCCCGGATGCTCCCGTTTACTTTCTGGAGGTGCAGTTCCAGAAAGACCCGCTCCTATACCGACGGCTCTTTTCAGAGGTGTTTCTGTATCTCAAGCAGCATCCTACGGTGCAGCAGTGGCAGGCTGTGGTGATCTATCCGAGTCCAGTGGTGGAAGTGAAGGACTCGGATGCTTTTGGTGAGCTGTTGCAATCATCTTATGTCCACGTGATTTACCTCAATCAGTTGGCGGCGATCGCGCAACTCTCCCCTAGCTTGGGCATTTTACGGTTGATGGTCGAGCCTAAGGATACGGTTCCTGAGGTAGCCCGAGGACTGATTGAGCGGGTGCAGCAGTCGCTGCTGGCGGACACCGCAGCAGAGCTTATAGAATTGATTGAAACGATTGTTGTTTACACGTTTCCTCGTTGTTCGCGCCAGGAGATTGCTGCCATGCTGGGGTTGGTTGACATGCAAGAGACTCGGGTCTACCAAGAGGGCCGCGAGGAAGGCCGCGAGGAAGAGGCAAAGTCTCTGATTCTGCGGCAACTTACGCGTAAGTTGGGAGAACTACCTGAGGATGTTCGGGAGCAGGTGGGTCAGCTTGAGTTGGAGGTATTGGAGGAACTGGGAGAGGCCCTATTTGATTTTGAGAGGATGGAGAATCTGCGCGTGTGGTTGGCGCAGTCGCAGGATAGAGAGTAAAGCGTCCCCATTACTGTGTTAGAGCCCGAATAAACTGGCCCAATTCGGCGAAAATACCTGATTTTTTAGGTCGGTTGATGGAGGTTCCAGCGCTACCATCTTCGGCTTCTGGGTCAGTGTCGGCAAAGAGGTTGGCGATCGCCTCCCCAGATGGCTTACTTGGAAATTCGCCTAGCAGTTCGTAAGTATCGTCTTCTGTTTCGCCCCAAACCTGCCAGGGACCGGGATAGATCCGCAGTAGCGTCGCCCCTTCCAACGGCTGTAAGTAATAACAAGATTCCAACGTGCTGAGAAAGCGCTCTCGCAGTTGCCGTCCGGCATAGCCAATGCCAATTGTGGCAATGTCCTCCAGCTTGGGGTTCAGCATCACCACGTACTGTCCCGTTGCGGCATTGCAGAACTCCTCGACATCATTCACTTCGACCGAAGACGGCTCCACAATCAAACACGCTTCGTCGTCGGCCTCTAAACGTCCCTTGGCTTCATTGATGCCGCGAATGCTGAAGTCAGGCTCTTGCCAATCGCGTCGGGCTAGAGCTGCTGCCCCGGCATCAGGGAAATAGACCTTGAACTTCAGCCCTAGTTCTTCCAGCAAGGGATAGAACTGTTGTGCAATGGGCAGCGCCTTCAGTTCAGGAATATTGAGATCCACAATGATGCGGGGAACACCGGCTTCAATGGCAGCGCGGGTCGCTACTTTGGCCTGCTCTACGGCAGCTTCGAGACTCTGGGGAACTCCGGTCATGGCGATTAACTATGACAGTTGGGCGGTGACAAGTGGGGGCTGTAGACGATTCAGGATTTGGTGGAGGACCATCGCGGTCCAATCGATGTCGGCTGCGGTGGTGTGACGACCGAGCGTGAGGCGAATGCCGCACTTGGCTGCGCGATCGCCATACCCCATCGCCTTCAAGATTGGACTGGGACTCAGCTTACCACTGTGACAGGCCGAACCGGCACTAATGCCAATGCCCGCCAAGTTCATCTGACGTACCAGCGTCTTGCCGCTCACCGTCTCACCATCTGCGGCCATAAGGCAAAAACTGGCGTGGTGTGGGAGACGATGACGGCGATCGCCCGTCACCGCTAGTCCTGGGATGTCAGCCAGTTGATGAAAGAGGCGATCGCGGAGCTGAATCAAACGGACAGTTTCCGACGGCATTTCCACCGCAGCGGCTGCCGCAGCTACCCCAAATCCGGC
>JBCBJE010000495.1:0-4782 GCA_038523735.1 Cyanobacteria bacterium J06626_18
ACCCTCTGGATTCTGATTCAGGTTGCCTTCTGGCTCTCTGTATTGGCTGTACGCTACACCATCAAATTAGTCTGCCAGTTCAAAGCCTACTACGACGCAGAGTGGTCCCAAGACGTGAATCGTCTTATCCAATGGGTCATCACCTACCCTGACCGTTGTCTGGAGTCTGAATGTACTCCCACAGATGAGTCACCGACCCCTGACACGACGACTACAGATACAGCAACCGTAGCACTCCAAACCGAAGCATCCGTTACCGTTGAAGACAACGCGACACCAGAGGCGACTGATCTTGCAGTCGTTGACACAGAAACCACTATCTCCGCTCAACCCACAGCCCTTCCTGACGCCCTCCAATCAATCATCGACAGCGATGGCACTGCAACGACAAAGCTCAGGAAGCTTGCTACCCACTACAACGTCCCCTGGCGCAATACGAGGGGAAAGGGTAAGCATATGAAGAATGCAGACCTGAAGGCAGCGCTTCAAGACCTTTGCCCAAAAGTACTCGCAGCTCTTTGACCCTCATTGCTCAACCAGGAGGAAACAGCACAACATGACGACTGCAAGAGCCATTCAACTCGCCTTCGAGGGCATCTTCGCTTTCATCGGGATGCTGGGCACCGGCCTTGCACTTCCTTTACTCCTGACAGAATCTCAACCTGCACAACCCCACAACGGCAGCCCTCGCTTCCACATCATTGAGGTTGAGATTACCAGGCAGCAGTAGACTCCGGGCTCACGTCCAAAACACCCCGTATCCATAGCGGAGCTGGCAATCGCTGGCTCCGCTACCGCAACATCCTGCACTTTGCCGATGAAACAGCTACTCCTTTCTCTCCTGCTGCTTGCCATTGCAGCCCCAGCGGGAGCCATTCCTGCTGACCTGACTCAGATCGAGGAGCTTTCTGAGAGGCACATGGAAGTCCCGGCCAACGCACCTGTTCAGGAAGCCTCTGATACTCCTCCAGTAACCACAACCGATGAAACACCTCAATCTGTCTGCACCTCCCAAGGTGATATCCAAGTGAACGAGGAGGCCATCACGTTTCCCGAGCTGGCATGCCATTTACAAGGCTTGCCCGACGTCCACATCACTCTACCTGACCTATCCCTTTGAAAACCTCTCGCCCGCCTGAGCTAGACGTAGATGGGCCTAATGCCAGCACTTCAGACAGGGGCCTTAATAGCCTGATAGCTGAAGGTGGCGGGTCTTAAGCACCGACCTCGCTCAGGCGAACGAGACGCTCGCCTCCCAGCAGACAAAACTGCTGGGAGAACTTTTTTGCTGGCGCGACTGCGCGGGGGGCATGAACCACGTCACCCCATCAACCGCCATGACTTACACCACCCTGAAGCCACCTACCGAGTTGTGGATGTGCAAAGACAGCACAAAGCCAGAGACAAAAGTAGGTATCGATGAATACGTCCCCCTGGCCGCGATCGCGGAGCTCATCGCCACCATCTGCAGCATTCCAGTCGAAAAGGCCGAAGCCTGCGTTGATGCGGTTTGTGGCCAATCCGACTTACTGCAGACCGAAGCTGTTTGGAGTCGGTTGCGTGTTGTCAGCGCTTTTGAATTGCAGCGCACAGGCGGCCTCACGCCGAAGCAAGCCGCGAAGCTTAAGGCTGCCATAGAACTCGGGCGACGGGCCTATGCCGTCAATCCCGATTTACCTGCCGCCGTGACTGCCCCCACCGATGCCTATCATCTGCTCGCGGATCAATTGGCCTACCAGTCCGTTGAACGCTTTGCCGCTATTGCCCTTGATATCAAACATCGTCCCCTGGCCATCAAGGTACTCACCCAGGGCTCCAGCACCGGAACACTCGCACCGCCGCGAGATATCTTTCGTTGGGCATTAGCAGTCGGTGCGGCTCGCCTGATTGTCGCGCACAATCACCCCAGCGGTAACTTAGATCCGTCAAAAGAAGACCTAGCCCTCACAGAGGGTCTTATTCAAGCCGGAAAGCAGCTCGACATCCCCGTATTAGACCACGTGGTCATCGGCAAGGGCAGCTTTACTTCGATCCGCCAGACCTGTTCGCATTACTGGAACTAACGCTACCTG
This sequence comes from Cyanobacteria bacterium J06626_18, assembly GCA_038523735.1. Taxonomy (GTDB): domain Bacteria; phylum Cyanobacteriota; class Cyanobacteriia; order Phormidesmidales; family Phormidesmidaceae; genus SIO1E4. Next base: position 2,073 of record JBCBJE010000495.1, read on the forward strand.
TTGACCGATGTAGAGGGCATGCCGATCACGCCAACATTCAACAACATAAATTTCCGTGTCACTCAAATGCAGTTTTGGCCTTGAGTGACACGGGTATTTTTCAGCACATTGATGCAAAATTTGCACACGCACATCGCGGCTATACAGGGATCCCGACACACTCAACAACCCTATATAGCTATTAACTCTACAACTATATATAGTTGCTAGTAAATTCTTGTTACAGTAGCTGCTCTACTATATAACAAATCATCGCGCTGCCCCATGATAGCCCTCTGCTCTCCGTCTCCTGACACCTCTGACCGCGACAGTATCGTTCAACGGTTTCGGCACCGAATTGAGAACCGGCGATACACCAAACTGAATAAAGCGGAGCGGCAAGCCCTCGCCGTCCTCCTGAGCGACCGACTCATCCAGCTAGCCGAAGCCGGGACTGACACCCCCGAGGCCATTCAAGCGCTCTGCCAAGCTGAAATCGCCTTGTTGGAAGAAGGCTATCCCCAGAAGACACTCAAGTCTTCCTACCTGCCGGAATATGCTCAGCGCCTCAAGGCCGCGATCGCGAGTGGAGTATTACCGCTGACGGAGCAAAACTCTTATCGGGAAGAGGACGAGACCCGCCGTCACTATGCCCTGGACTTTTTGGCTTACACCGTCCCCCCTCAGCATCCCCTCCCTGCCCCCGCAACCGAGACTTCCCCAACCGAGCCCCCAGTGCCGGTCGAACTAGAAGCCTACCTCATCGCCATTCAAGACCTCATTGCCTCCAATGAACCTGCGGAGCTCCTCGCGGGGATTGCCGCCGCTACAGGACGCGACTATCCCGAAGTCTTATCTTTCAGCTATTTCGGGGCCACCGAGGACGGTCACTTTAATCGCATCACCCTTCAGGAACACCCCTACCTTTTGCGATTTTCGTCCTCAGGCCAAGAGCCCATCGACCTCTTGACGATTTTGCCCGCTGTTGACGTTCTGGCAGCGATCAATAAGTTGTGGGGTGAAGCGGAAGTCGTGAAACTGGAAGGGAAACCCTTCGAGGCTCCTGAAACGCAGACGCTGATTACCCAAGTAGACCAAGTCGCCTACGTGGCCTTAGGCCGGACGGGAATTGTCGCCACATTTCCCGCCGTTGGTTCGATTTCTCCTCTGCAAGAGCTGTATTTAAAGATTGCCATTGCTTATTTTTCTCCTCCGCAAGGGGAGTCCTTATTTAGGCAACGCTACATGAGCCACCACTGGAGCCCGGAACACCTTTCCGGCTATCTTTTGACTCACAACCAGATCCCGCTCACGAGCCGAGGGGTTCTGATTCCTAGTCAGGGGCAACTACCAATGCATTCTTCCGAGACCCAACCACCGGCCTTGCCGAAAGAACCTGCCGATGACGAGCGTCCTCAGGCACTAACCAATCAGGCGACGGATAAGCAGGCAGCCCCCGCCACACGGCCCGTCGCAACGTCCCATCCCCCGCCCAGCCTGGAGGGCAGGCAGCGGGATCAGGCGTTGATTGAATCCTTGCTTGCGGTTGTCAAACAGCAAGCAGGTACGATTGCCACGCTTTCCGAGACCATTGCCCACCTCCGGGCGGATCTGGCTACCGCTCGCCACGGTCACCCCCCAGGACGCACCCTTGATCAGGCTCCCCTTCAAGAACTGGAGCACGCCTTACAAGCGGCTCAGGCCGAACAAGTACGGCTGCAGTCCCTAGCGGAGGATTATTGCGCCAAGTGGCAGGAAGCTTCGCAGCGACTGACGCAAATCTATTCGGTGGCCAGTCCTCCTCAAGAGGCAGAGACCTCCCCAGACTCACCCCCCGCGATCGCAGCCCCGGAACCCACCACACAATCGCCAACCAAAACAACGTCGCGCAAAAAGAAAAGGACAACCCGCAAAAAAGCAACTCCCCGCAGGGAGAAGCCTGGAAGACCGCCATCTGATCCTAAACAGTCGATTGTCTATCAGCGCGCGGTACGAACCTGGGAGCTTACCCAGCAATGGAATCGCGACCATGACTATCAGTCGGACGCTGCTATCCAAATCTCGAAGAGCTTATTAACCCGAAGTTTTGGGGTTCATGCCAGGGCGATTCGACACTTCTGGGCTGATTTTGCCGCTGAAATTCAGGCTGAAAATGAACGACTCGGCATCGACGAGGGGGCCATTCATTTCAACAAAGGCGACAAGCTGGAGGTCTACATCAACCACGTCAAGCCGATGCTGGAGCAGGAGGGGTTTTACAGGTAGCTTTAAGCCCCAAGCTCCAGCTCCATCGTCGCTTGCTCGGCCAAAATGGAGGCCATCGCAAGCACCCTGCAGGCATTCGCAAGCGCCGGAGGATACTCCTCTGGTGACAAGCTGGCATCGGTCAGGATTTCAAGCCGAACCCAGTCCATCGCCGGCGAATAAAACTCGACGCAGCGCATTCGATAGGGCCAATCATGAGGTAGGTTGGCCGATGGCAAAATCTCAATTCCCTCATCCAACGCTTGACTGAACCCTGCCGCCAACCAGGCTGGAACAGACTGTCTGGCAGCAAGCTCAATCTCCTCAAGCGTGAGCCCCCGGACTTGTTTCCAATCTAAAGGAGCGTCTACACGTCTAGCGCCATATTTGGCTTTGCCGTGCTTGCCCTTGCCGTAGTTTGGATCGAGTCCGGGGGCTCACGCTTGAGGAGATTGAGCTTGCTGCCAGACAGTCTGTTCCAGCCTGG
>JBCBJE010000496.1:0-4777 GCA_038523735.1 Cyanobacteria bacterium J06626_18
CTCTACCGTTTTAATAAGCTTGGGATTTTCTGTCTTTATCGATAATTGGGAAGTCTGAACCAGTAAATCGCCAAGCCCAGAGCGATATGCCTGCAAGTCTTTATCAATATCGAGAATTTTATTTGTCATAGGATTGCTATCGCTTTCATGTGAAATTTTGAAACTCAGGTGCCGCAATCTAAGAATTCATCCATGAAATAGGTGTGAGCGTTGCAATGACACTGTTATCTAGACATGGGGTGGCCAATATTTCTGGCCAATATCTAGAGATTTGGGCAAAAACTTCACAGGCTGCCGGGTAGATGAGGCAATTGGACAAAACATTGTGGGGTGGATTTTCCCAGATTTTACCTGGTTCTTAAAAGGGCAAGGCGCTTTGAGGCGAGGCAATCACCTAAATCTATCGGAAGAAATAGACGATAGTGAGATTTCAGGCTTTTGACCGAAGCGTCCCCTTGTCCTCTATATTTGCTTAAGGCACGGCCTGAGACTGTTGGTGTGGGACAAAGGGGACGCTACATAGCTCGATGACTTGGAACTTAGTAACCCCTCTGGTGGTACCAACTGGTGACCTGAAAATTGCTGTGCGATCGCCCCAATCTCAGCATTTGCGGCTATCTCTAGTCATCCCTACCTACGATGAGCGCGACAATCTCGTAGCCTTGGTAGAGAAGCTTGTCCACTTGTTAGATAAAGCATTGCCTAATGACTATGAGCTGATTTTGGTAGATGACAATAGCCCTGATGGCACCTGGAAGCTGGGACTTACCCTGGCGACAACCTATCCCCAACTCAAGGTGATGCGTCGCACGGCAGAGAAAGGCTTATCCTCAGCAGTGATACGTGGCTGGCAGGTCGCTCAGGGACAGGTGTTGGGGGTCATTGATGCCGACCTGCAGCATCCTCCTGACAGTTTGCTAGAGCTTCTAGACAGTTTAAGCCCAGAGGTTGACTTAGCAGTCGCAAGTCGTCATGTAGAGGGGGGCGGTGTGAGCGAATGGAGCTTCATCCGGCGTACTCTGTCGCGAGGGGCTCAGATTTTGGGCCTGGTGCTGCTGCCCGATGTTGTTGGCCGCGTTTCTGACCCGATGAGTGGTTATTTTTTAGTGCGATGGGAAGCGATCGCTGGTCCTGTGCTCAATCCCAAAGGCTACAAGATTCTGTTGGAGGTGCTGGGACGGGGGCAAGTGCGATCCATTGCGGAGGTCGGCTACGTTTTTCAAGAACGGTCTGAGGGCGAAAGCAAAGTTACGTGGCAGCATTACCTAGACTATCTGCATCATTTGGTTCGGCTCCGAGCGGATAGATCGGCCTTGGCGGGGACCTGGAGCTGGTTTAGAAAAGGACTACGCAAATTGCCGGTAGGTCGATTTTTACGGTTTGCCATGGTGGGCTTTAGTGGTGTGTTTGTGGATTTCGCAATCTTCTACCTGCTATTTAATCAGTTAGGACTGGGACTCATCATTAGTAATGTATTGTCTGCTGAGACTGCGATTTGCAATAACTTTTTGTGGAACGATGCTTGGACATTTGCTGATTTGTCGCAAAAGCAACTAGGGTGGCACGCCAGAGGCAAGCGCTTTCTGAAGTTCAACTTAATCTGCTTGGCAGGCATTGTTCTGAACACCCTGGTCGTGAAACTTTTGTTCGCTGGCTTTGGGGTGAATGCCTATATCGCTAAGCTGGGAGCCATTGCCGTAGTCACGATTTGGAATTTTTGGGTGAATCTAAAACTGAGCTGGCGCGTTACGGATGTCCAGAAACAAATGCGGCGTCGAAAGTGACCTGCCATTAGCCAAAGCGATACCCAAATCCCCTCAAGGTAACAATGTATTGAGGGTCACTGGGAGCAATTTCGATCTTCTCGCGGAGCCAGCGGATATGGACATCGACCGTTTTGCGATCGCCCATAAAGTCAGGTCCCCAGATTTTATCGATCAGTTCTTCGCGGGCCCAGACGCGATTGGGATTATTCATGAACAACTCTAAGATCCGGAATTCTTTGGGGGAAAGGGAAACCTCGCGATTCTGAACTAGGACACGCAGTTCGTTGAGGTAAAGCGTAATATCCCGATAGATCAGTACCGAGGTTTCTTGAGGGGTTTGGGTGCGGCGATAGCGTCGCAAGAGGGCACGGCAGCGCGCAATCAATTCCCGCATGCCAAAAGGTTTTGACAAATAATCATCGGCACCGACTTCCAGGCCAACGACGCGATCAGTCTCGGTTCCCCTAGCACTCAAAATCAAGATAGGAATATCGAAGTTGTAGTGCCGGATCATGCGGCAGAGGTCAAGCCCGCTCACGCTAGGCAAAATTAAATCAAGAATCGCTAGATCGAAAGGTCCCACGCTGGCACTAGCACTCTGGTTATTGGCCCCAAACATTTCTAGTGCGATCGCCCCATCCTCTGCCACCTCTACCTGATAGCCTTCCTCCTTCAATGCCAAGGCAACGGTTTCACGAATCAGCGCTTCATAATCAACGACCAAGATACGTTCCTGTTTGAGTATGAGTCCTGGTCTGTATAGATGCTCCTTGTCCTGCTCCATAGGTAACTTAACAAATCGCACAACTTAGTCTGAAAACCCTGAACAGACCAACTATGCCTGCGAGTCCAACGTTGCTCAAGTATTTCCCAAGGCGTATATTCCGAGGTAGGGCTTAAGGCCACGCGATGAACAGGTTAAGCGTTTCACAAAGCCTCCTTAACTTCTTATGGCAAGGGATGTTTGCCGCTTTTGTATCAGGGCTTTCAAGAACTTAAACTTGATCCGGGACAATACCACTACACACTCTGGGATCATGGGTTTACTATGGAGGCATTACAGTCCTAATTCCAATGGATGCTATGGCTTTACTGCCTTTCTTCCGGTTTGTCGTCAAGCAGCTGAAGCGGTTGACCCGGCCCGTCCCCCTCATTTCAGGGGTCACAATCGGGATTTTAGCGATCTTTGTTTCAGAATATCTGACGCACCCTGAATGGTTTGGAACCTACTCGCAAGAGGGCGAAGAGCCCAGCCAATCCCTGGACCTTTTGGGGCTAACTCCAGAGGAGCAAGCAGCCGTAGCTGATATTGATAACCTGAGCGTATTGTTCAACGATTTGGGGATTGCGGCACCGGGTGGCCAGACTCTTCAGGTCCTTCCCCAAGAAGACGGCTTATCTGAAGATGGGCTACCTCAGGATGGTTTGTTGCAAGATTTGGCAGTTCTTACCGAACCTGTGGATGTGGGCCCCCTATCGGAGGGACCCAGCCCCTTTGAACAATATTTGAACCAATATCAATTTGGGCAACCGTCTCAAGGTTTAGCTTTGCCAACTCCGAACGCTACTGCTCCAGCTTCAGGCAGTAACTCAGGAGTTCCATCCAGCTCTAGTTTGTCAGTTCCTGGGTTGCCCTTTCAAGGAAACGCAACGCTACCGTCCGGACAACTGGAAACGAGTGCTTTAGAGCGTGCTATCAACGCTCAAGGGGCCTCAACTTCCTTGCCTGGTGATGATGCCGATGTCAGTTCACTGGGGAATGAGGAGCGATCGCTAGAGGGAGGGGAAACGTCTGATCTGGCATCCACAGGCACTGAGTCAGCGCTGACGTCTGAAAGCTCTAACCCTCAGACAGCCACAATTCCGGGTGTTCCTTTTCCCTTCTTGCCGACGTCTCCCGAGATGTCGCCTCCACCTGGTACGACTGGATACACCCCACCTGCGTCACTGCAATCAGTTCAGCAACCTACAGACAGTGGCAGTCCTTCTAGCTTCCCAAGCAGTGGTACAGCCCTCCCCTCGCCCGGCAGTGCAGGCGTTCCGAACATCCCATCTGCTGGTAGCGTGCCCAACCTAGCCACGCCTCAAGTGGATGTCAGCAATGGGGCAACAACGCCTTCCTTACCCTCATCGATTGTTCCTTCTGCTACGGATGGAATAGCTCCACCGCCAACTTCCTCGGTGCCTCGCCCGCCCGGCTCCTACACGGGTAACGGCTACATTAATACTTTTTCCAATCCGTCTGGTCCTCCTCAGTAAGCTTTACTGCGAGTACTAGTGGTGCGTCAAGCATTAATTGATGGGTATAATCCACGGCGGTGACGTTGCGCTCGTATTGATAATCATCACGCTGCGGTTGACCTGGTCGGACCGGGAGAGGCTCAATGGTTTCTTGGACCAGTTGCTTCATCGCTTCATCTAAGCAAAGGACCGGAAAGTTAGGATGGTAGGGGTGTTGTTAGACCTCCAGCACAGACTTCATTTGGCACACAAATGTGGCATTCTGCTGGAGTGGAATACCCAGTACTGCTGCTTCCAAGGTTTCAGTTCGTTTTCTTGAGGGCTTGTCGCACGGTCTCATGACTGACCGTCTCGATAGAGCCCAACTTACCATCTTTTGAGTCAGCAATCGTAAGGTCCAGCGGGCACAACTGTTGGGCGATTCACGGCAGGCCAAAGCAATTAAATGGTCTTCTTGTACCATCCAATCTGAGCTGTTTACGACCGCCCCCTTGGCCGCTGCCTCAAGGAGGCTGCCAACCCGCATTCGACAAATCGACGGCGCATGCGCTCAACCGTGGCGACCCCGACATTCAGAGCAGCTGCAATCTCTGGGTCGAGCCAACTGTCCGCCGGCTGATTGCGATTGGCTTTCAGTCAGATACGGGCTCGTGTGCTTTGGTCAGCAGCCCGGCGTCCGGTCGTGGTGAACCGCTCCAAATAGGCCCGTTCCTCAGCACTCAAATCAACGATATCTTTTTTGACCATGATGAATAGTAGTAGCATCCTTA
>JBCBJE010000497.1:0-4775 GCA_038523735.1 Cyanobacteria bacterium J06626_18
CAGTTGATCGCTCGATGAGAAATCCTTGTTTCTTCGCTCGCAACCCACGCATCAAAAAAGCGAAGTGCGATCGCACTTCGCTTTTTTGATGCTAGCCGGGGCAAGCTTGTCTATTTACCGACTGTTTTTTCCAGAACTTCTACAGCGGGCTCTACCATGGCCCAAGATCCGTCGGGCTGGCGACGCATGGCTGCGAACTGAAGGACTTCGCCCCGACCAATTACCTCGCCGGCATCAACCGAACCTAGCTGAGGGCGTTTGATGCCACACAGTCGGAACAAATAGGCTGGAACTTCTGGACTACTAAAGGCAACGCAGTTGTGGTCTGTCGGTTGGACCTTGCCGTCAAAGGGAGCTTTAACAGCGCTACCGTCTAGCTCAATTGAGACATCTCCCAGGCCTCCAACGACAGGATATTCGCCAACTTGACTACCAGGTTGCAGCGCCCACTCCTGATGCAGGGTGATTTTGCGATTGGGAACCTTGGCAGTCGCTGCAAAACTACAGGCTCCTATCCCCATTACGAACGGCAACAAAATGGCTAGCGGTAGATATGCTCGCATCATTCATCCTCACGACAATCAGAGTAGTCAACAAGTGCGGGATTTGAGTTGGGAAGTACGGATTACAGAAGGAGACAGGCGTCAGCAGTCAGCAGTCAGCATCTCTCCTGACTGCTGACTGCTGACGCTTCACTTTCAACTTCTCTTACTCCCGTTTGAAGCTGAAGTCATATCCCGCATACTCCCCCTCCTCATAGAGCACGACTAGCCAGGTTTGCGGGTCGAATTCGAGGGGATATGCTTCGCGCTGAGCGACGGCCCCCTCGCGGAGTGAAGTGGGCTCCAGGGTGCAGTAAGGCGCTGCAATTACCTGCTGCACAGCTTCTTTGGAAGACCGCTCAGGAACGGATAGAAGCTGAGAGAGTTCGGCACGGGAGAGGACAGACTGTTCCTCAACCCGCTGCTGACAGACATCGCTTACAGGACCTGCTTGCGGACCGGACTTTGGCACCACTGCTAGTGCTGCAAGAGCCAGCACACCACCACCTGCGCCTGCTATTAACATGTTGCCGCGAGTCCGGGGACGCCACTTGCGGACCTTTCGCGGCGGCGGTTGCCTGTAGGGGGCGTTGGGATACTGAGTTGGTTCAGCAAACAGATTCTCGGGCGCGACCCTCTGCTGACGCGGTCTTGAGGGCCTATGATGCTCAAGACTAGAAGAAGCCCGTCGCTGAACAGGGGAAGCCTCGCGCCGATAATGAGTGGAGACTGCTTGATGGTGTGATGGCCTGTAGTGGTGACTGTACTGGAACCGGGAATGAGGATCTGGATGGGTCATGACGTGCCCTCCTCAGCAACAAACAATGAGCCCATGGCCCAGCGACTAACAACTCCCTGAAGGGGGAACTGAAAGGATGCGGGCTGATGACTCCTCAATAATAGTACAAATGTATTGAAAAGCCAATCGCTTACAGAATTTGAAGATTTGCTAAGCTAAAAATATGGCGCAAAGCCCAGTTAGGCGAAGTTTTCAGCGATGAGCAGACCTGGAAGGCGGATGATCCAATGAATCGTACTATTGTCTGGTTTCGTCGCGATTTACGTCTCTCTGATCACGAGCCACTATTTCGAGCCACACGTCGCGGTGCGGTCATTCCCGTCTTTGTGTTTGACCGAGCGCTACTGCACCATCCTGAAACTGGCGCGGCCCGGGTCGCCTTTATGCTGGACTGTTTGGCTTCCCTCGATGCTGACCTGCAAAGCAAGGGCGGGCGCTTAATTTTGCGGTCAGGGGATCCTGTCGAGGTGCTGCCGAGCTTAGTACAGGAGGCGCAAGCCGAGGGTATCTATGCGTACACTGACTGCGAACGTATTTATGGGCGAGTGCGAGATGCTCGTCTGAATCGAGCGTTGGCAGAGCGGGACATGAAGATTCGCTGGTTTGAACCGCCCGCGAGCCTGCCAGAGCTGATTCCCTATCCTCAATACCGTCTGCGCTGGTTTCGGGATATGGCGGCCCCGATAGTTCCTGAACCCTCCCAGGTTGATGTCCCTACAGAGGTCGTTAGTGAACCCCTACCGACGCTGCCGGACCTCCAGCATATTGCCGACGGCAAACCTCTACCCAAAGGTGGTACGGCTGAGGCGCGCCAACTGTTGGCCGACTTTTTGAGTGAAAAAAGCGATCGCTACTACTGGCAACTTTCCTATCCCAGTGCGGAGGCAACGACGGGACTCAGCCCTCACATCAAGTTTGGGGCCATCTCCGTACGGGAGTGTGTGCAGACGATTCAGCGCACGCCGGACAAGGGTGACTTTCGTATCCAACGTAGCCAGCAGCAGCTTATTGCCCGCCTGCGTTGGGGCAGTGGCTTCACCCAACGATTTCGGTACTTGCCTCAGCTGGAGCTGCGATCGCTCTACTCGGTCTTCGATGATGATGGCTGGGACTTCGACGAAGACTTTTATCAGGCTTGGCAGACCGGACACACAGGTTTTCCAATTGTGGATGCAGCAGCTCGATGTTTACAGGCAACCGGGGGATGGCAAGCCCTCAACTTCCGCTCCCGCGCAATCTATTCCAGCTTTTTAAGCAATCTGCTGGGGATGGATTGGCGCTACGGGGCGCTGCATTTTATGCGTCACTTGATTGACGGCGACTGCCCCATCGACCACTACCAATGGGCCATGCAGTCGGGCGTTACCCACTGTCTGGATAAAACCTGGACCCGCATCTACAACCCTGGGCAGGTAGCTGTGGATCGCTGCGACCCCGATGGTGCCTTCATCAAACATTGGGTGCCCGAGCTAGCTCACCTACCCGCTGAACTGCTAGGCAATCCACCGCCTGTGAAAAACTATCCAGCGCCGATCTTGGACTACCGTCAGGCGCGTCAGCGGCGTGTTCAGCAGCTTGAAAAACAGCGGGGACGTTTTCTCAGCTCAGAAAATGTGGTTCCCTACCTAGCTGCCCTGCCCAGAGACCTCATGCCCTTTGGCGCTGACCGCTACCCAAGCGAGACCCGTTGGGCCGAAGCTCCGGCAGAGGCGCTATTTCCTGCCCCGCTGGACCTGGCTAGCCTCAATGCGACTCAGGCCAAAGCGATTCGCACTTGGTTTGTGGCTCATGTGAACATTACGCCCCCCAAGATCCGTCGTAAACGCCAGCCGCGATCGCCGGTCGACCAACTCTCTCTGAACCTCAGCGTGTAGCGTTGTACGACAGTGTGAACACCTCGATTTGTTCGTTGCGACCGCGGATCGGCTTTTTGCCCAAAGAATCGAGGGGCCAGTGTTTGAGTTTGCGCTGAGTATCTTCGCTCAGCAAGAGAGGACAGCCAGTTTCCTTCGTCAAGGACTCTAGTCGCGAGGCCACATTTACGGTATCCCCAATCACCGTGAATTCCAGATGCCCATCTACTCCCAGGCAACCCGCTACAATTTCGCCTGAGTGCAGACCAATACCAATCGGTAGCGGACTCCAAAACTCGACTTCAGCCAGGATGGTTTCAGCGGTAAGTAAAGCCTGCTCGGCATGATTATCGAGGGTCCGCGGCACCCCAAAAACGGCTAACATGCCGTCGCCCATAAACTTATCGACCCAGCCACCATGTTGTTCCACACAGCTAGAGAGAAATCCCTGTAGCTGACTTAAGAAGTCCAGTACCTCCAATGGTTCCAACTTTTCGGAATAGCGGGTAAACCCGCGCAGATCGGTCACCATGATCGTAACTTCGCATTGTCGCGGTTCTTCCAGCAGACGAGTTGGGCTTTCAAAAGCAGCCTCGACGATGTTCTCGGGCAAAAATTGCTGCATTAACAACCGGCCCGCTTCGTTCTTACCCTGCCGCCGTACAATCCCCGCATTGAGTGTGCCTAATAGCCCAGTGCCCAAAATTGTAAACAGCACGAATAGACTCACAGCCAGGTCTAGTTGAAACAGAATGGCCGCATAGACGAAGTTCACAAGTGCCAGAAAGGTTGTTAGTACTGAGGCCCGCCGTTTAATCCGAATCCCCCCGGTGACAGCGACGAGACAACAAAGTGCTGCCACATTGGCGATAATGGTGGGCCTAGTCGCGCCTAATACCTGGGAAATATTAGTGATGAAAAGCGCGAGAATAGTGCCATCAAATAATGGAATGGCGATCTGCAATCCATCTAGCCAGCGCCAGGCATGGGTCTGTAGCAGGGTAACTAAAATTCCAGACGAGATTAGGCAAGCACTGAGGGAAATGAGGGCAATTGTGGGTGGAACAGACGCCTTGCCAATCAAGGTCTGTGGGAAGAAAAAGACTAGTACGTCCAGAGTGCTGGAGATAAGCAGCACGATCGCGCGTGTGTAGGCAACCTTACGCTCATTCCTCAGAGACTCTTGGGCAATGACTTGATTAACGGTGGCTTGAATGCCTTTGCCCGCTCTTAATCTCTGAGCGCTGCGAAAACGGGAGGGATGTTGCTCAGCCATTACGGATTTAGCACGGGGATTAGAGAACAGAGAGACACTACTCCTGCCAGGACATGTCTCTCATGGGACAGAGCACCTATCGCTAGTGTAGGCACCAGAGAGTCACACCGTCTCCTGATTGCGTAGAGGCTATGACATCGATTTCTAGATGCGCTATGGTTGACGGCTATTATTGGACACATAGAACTGTAGGAACCTATGCATGGATGACCAAGAGCCAAGAATCCCATAAGCCTATTTTTCATCTCAAACCGGCTGATGGAGCGATTGGTGCCCATATTTATGCAGTGAAAGATGTGTACAAG
>JBCBJE010000498.1:0-4763 GCA_038523735.1 Cyanobacteria bacterium J06626_18
CCAGTCGGGGCCAGGGTATTGGTAAACAGCTCTTAGTTGCATTGATTGAGGCAGCACGCAAAGGAGAGCTACATGCGATCGTGGCGGGGATTGACGCGGATAATTTTGTGAGTTGCCGCCTTCACGAAAAGCTTGAATTTCAAGAAGTCGCTCATTTTCATCAGGTCGGCTACAAATTTGGTCGCTGGTTAGATCTCAAATTCTTTGAGTTGATTCTAGAAACGCCCCGTAACCTAGTAGAGACTTAACCTCGCAGCAAAATAATCGATTCAAAGCAGGCAGTTAAAACTACGCTTACCAGAGTAAATCTGCCTTTACAGGTCTACAACACTAGATATGGCCAGTTCGCGTTAGCGTCAGCCATGCTGCAGTCTATGGGCGACTGACATCAGCAGGTACAGCTTCTAGTCGCCAGCCACTGCTTGGCGCATCTACATTAGGTGATCGTCATCAAATCCGCCACCAGGCTCTGAGTGATGTTTCCGAGGCTTCCAGTTAAGTCGACTCCCGTAGGTGCCAGGACGCCAAGCGGCATTATGCCCTGAACCAGCTGCTTGCCCCGAACTCGGTGTGGGTGGATTGGATGGCATTGAATTCATACGCGAAGCTGCTTGCGAAACTCCTGGCTCTTTGGAACTGCTGGTTTTACCGCGTCGTTGCAGCCTCTGAATCTTTTTCAGAGCAGCTTGCCAGGTCAACTCAGGAGTATGGAACCACTCTCTCAATGCCTGCAGAACAGCGTCTGCTTCGTTGCTATCATCGGCGAACTTAAGCGGTTCAGACAAGCGAATCGGATCAACCTGTACTGCCGCAAAGGCTTGCCGTACAGCGTTAGCGATTTGTGGCTTCAAGTCCTGAAGGGCGCGATCGCGCTGGTGTTGAAAGCCCTTTTCGCTAGACGCATAAAGCGCCGGCAAGCGGTTGAGGGCAAAAGTTTCGACTTCAGAACGCCGAATATACTTGACGACACGGTCTGGTAGCTGCCGGAGTTGCTTGTCGACCTCTTCAATAACAGCGGCTTCCATCACGTTGATGTAGACCTTTTGATGAGCAACCCCTTTGTCATTACCCATTGCTTAGACCTGATTGACAATTCGAAAATATCGGTGATGCCGACCTACCACGGGTAGCCACTCAAAATCGAACGGTTACACCTGATGCACCCTAAAACTGACCTTACCTTCACTGCAAACCCACTTTTCTGACCGACCCATGCATGCTTAGCCTTATCTTAGCTTTACTAAGGCTTAAGTTCATTTAACAACCAACAACCCACTAGTGAGATCACGCAGCGTGTCCAGAGGCAAGGGTGACGACTCGCTATGGTTGATTCTCGGCGCTACTGACGACTACTTAGTAAAATCTGACCTTAATTCAAGCTTAAACTAGGAACCTCTACACGCATTACCCTAATTAACCATAACTAACAAACATAGTAAGCAAATACAACAGTATATAGAGCTTTATAAATCACTTTGCCTTCTGTGTATTTACGAGTCCTTAGGGTTTTGCGAACGATTAGGTAACTGCGCCTTCATCGCGGCGAGTTCGGTTTCAACGCTGTTTGCACCTCCCTGCTCAAGAGCTGCAAATCGGCTTTCAAGCGGGTCGAGAAGTGCGTCATTGAGTTCGGCCATGGCTTCAGCCTGTGCTTCAAGGGCCATTACCTTGTCTTCCATACGCTCAATCATGCTAGTCTGGCTGCGCGACCCGACTTGGCCAATCATTTCTTGAATACGCTGTGATGCTTCTGCCGAGCGAGCACGAGCAATATACATGTCGCGGCGCGTTCGAGCATCGGCAATCTTGGTTTCTAACTGTCGCATGTTGGTCTTCAGCTGATTGACGATCGCTTTCTGCTCGTCAATGTGACTCATGAGCTGAGAGCATAGGTTAAGACGGCTCTGACGTTGTTCTAATGCTTCGCGTGCCTGCTGCTCTTCTCCTTTCTGGAGGGCTAGCTGAGCCCGGTTGTACCACTCCTTGGCGATAGTTGTGGTTTGCTCACACTGGCGTTCGGTACGCTTTTGGGTCGCGATCGCTTGCGCCACAGACTGTCGCAGTTGGATTAAGTCTGCCTGCATATCAGCGACTGCCTGATCCAGTATTTTCTCAGGATCCTCAGACTCCTGTACCCAGCTCGTGATCTGTGCTCGAACCGCTCGAGCTAATCGTCCTAGTAAACTCATGGTCTTGCCAGCTTAGTCAACGGACAATGCCCTGATAGCAAGATAGCAAGGTTATGCCGAGGTTGGGGAGTGGCAAGGCGTGAGAGTAGTGGAGTAATGGGAATAAATTCGGATACCCATTACCCACTTACCCTTCTCATTCCCCAACCCCATCCGTCCCTGCCGCTGCCTCCGGCGTATACACCTGAGCTTCAAACCCCTGATTTTGGAGTTCTTCTACCCGTGTGGCGGCAGCTTCTTCGTTAGCAAACGCGTCGACCTGGATGCGAGCACCAACGACGTCAAAGTTCCGTAGATATGCCTCCTCATTGACTTCACGGGCGGCTTCTAAAGAGGCGTCGCCAGTGTATTCAACTGTAACGTAGTGCAGATCCTGCGGCGTGCTCCCACCATTGCTGGAGACGACAGCCGGCGGATTGGGTTGAGCAACGACTGCTTGTGGTGCGGGCTCTGACGTTACGGTTGGTTGACTGGGGGGTGGGGCAGGCTGTTCTGCAGGCACTGCAACAGGTTGAGGATTGGCGGGAAGAGGGGTGGTTGTGGGCGCCGCCGCCGGCTCAGGGGCCGTCGTTGGCTGTGGCAGTCCGTTGACAGTAGTTACGACGGGTTGGGGAGCACTCGTCTTTGGGCCTGTCTGAGCCGATGCCGTATTGCTCGCATTTTGATTGGCAGCAGTAGCCGGGGAGGTGCCTGGTGTGTTGTTTCTGGCACCGGGCTCATTAGTGGTTGTTGGCGTACTAGGAGTAGCCGCATTGCCGCGCGATCGCGAGGCGGCTGACGGTAGTGAACTTAAGTTGTTGAGATTTAGATGGTCGAACTGCTGTTGTGACAGATCGGGGCTGAGTGGGTTCAAGGGAGCTTCGCCCAGTGGGATGTCAGAAGTGGCTTCTGTGGAGTCGGTCGTGTTTGCGGCCAGTTCCTCGTTATTGGGATTGGGCCATATACGGGCCAACGGCGTCCGATCAACCAAATGCCTAATGGCAACTGGATTAACCAGAATAAATCCAAATCCTGCGCTGGTTACCAGTAATAGCAGCAGTGCTCCCAGTCCTAGGGGCGTGTTTAGCTGTTTGAGCCAGTTTGGCTCAGGAGGCTGAGTGATGGTTTCTGGGGTTTGCCCTGCATAAGGCGTGTTGAAGCTTTCCAATAGTACATCGGAAGAGGCTAAGTTCTCTTCTACTTGAGGGGAGGCTGGTTGAGCAGATTCGGGTTGGCGGACGAGGGCACTTCTCAGCGCAGCCACTTCTGAGGTGGAGGAGTTGTCTGCGAGAGGCGGGTGACTGCCAGCGACAGCACCGTTCGCGATCGGCGGTTGAGCGGGCTGCTGCAAACGGGGATTAGGGGGTACTGGAGGTGGGGTTGCAGGTTTGCTATGGGGGGATGATGGCCGGCTGGTGGTTTGCGGCACGCCTATGAGGTTGAGCGATCTCTGGCGCGATCGAAATTGGGGGATCGCTGTGGGCGGAGCAGCCCCCCTTTTGGCATGGCGATACCGTGCTAGTTCATGGTCGAGCCGCATGTTGAGGCTGCTAAGTGCATTGCCCAATGAAGGTTTCAGGCCCTTCATAGTATTCATAGGAGTTCCAGTTTGAGATTGAGGGGGGTTCTTTTGGGGGGCGGCTGAATTCATAATAGGTTTCGTCTCGTCAAGATGCCAATGCCATCAGATACACCACATCCGACTTGGAAACTGGAGTTTTTCCTTAAGCAAAAATCGGGAATCTGGATGTGGTCAGGATATAAAAATGTAGGATGAGATCCACCCAAGCAGCGCTCACTATAGTGCATGACTGTCCGTCTGCCTTGCATCCTGTAAACTCGCATTTAGTTATAACAAGGTCTTCGAAAAAAGGAGCAGATTCTAAGAATTTGGTATGTCACGCATGACATAGAGACGCGATTAATCGCTCTATGATTCACGTTCGACGACGATAACGTTTTCGGTCACCTTCTCGAAGGTGTCATCGTGGCTGATGACAAACAGCTGGTTGAAACTCTTGATGCGGGCGATCGCTTCGGCCAAACTTTCGCGTCGGAGACGATCCATGTTGGTAGTCGGTTCATCAAAAAAGGCGATGTCGATGTCGGCGAGTACCTTGAGTAGGGCTAGCCTTACGGCTAGAGCGGCACACATCTGCTCGCCGCCCGATAGGTTGACGAAGCGGCGCGTATTGGGACCTTCCTGGACCTGAATTTCGTAGTCGCGGGTCCAGGTGAGGGCCACATTAGGACGGTTCAGCAACTCCCGGAAGAGACGATCTGCCTCCTGCGAGATTTTCTGCACATAGCGCTCCGTGATGCGGGGTCCGGCTTCTTTATAGGCTTTGCGGGCAAAGTTGATGAATCGTTTGATGCGATCGCGTTGTTTGCGGTCTTCTACCGCTGCATCGCGCTGCTGGGCCAAGTCTTTGAGGGTGTCGATCTGGCGCTGCAGTTCCTGCAATAGCTGCTGCTGCTGGGGCAGGCTTCCGGCGAGGCGATCGCGCTGCGAACGAATGTCTTGGTACCTGGCATCCATCTGTTGGGCCTGTTGTGGGTCAAACGTGGCCTGGACGGTCTGCAGCTCTGTTTGAC
>JBCBJE010000499.1:0-4758 GCA_038523735.1 Cyanobacteria bacterium J06626_18
CCTGCATTCCCCAAACTTTGCTTGCGCTTGCGCTGACTCTATTTCTTTGGATCTACTGGGCTAGAATTGTCTATTGCATCAACGGTTCAACCCAATTGAAGCTGGTGCCACAGACATTACAACTCCGTCGAAGACTGCATTTATTCAGTCACGTTATTAATATCTAAACAAATGATATCGAAGAAGTCGAGGTTTGTCTTTGGCGAAAGCTTTATCACCATGAGTCTGAACAGAGGATGCGGTATTTCTTAGTAACGCGCAGGAAAAAGTGTCAGATTGGTCGAGCGATCGCTCCCGCAGAAGCACAGCGCTTAAGCGCAGAAGTCGCTAACTTTTTGCATCAACACAAGCTTGATAACCAATGAGTTTTAATAGTATCTAAATTCTTCTATATGGGCAAAGGGTGAATGCCCGTGCCCATCTTTATAGAGCTTTGGGTCATGGTAGCCATCCTTCGCTTTGTCTATCTACCATTATGGTTCTGACTTGAACGTTTGAATTCGATGGGCAAAACGAAGTGTGCCCATCCTACGATTGTCTACTTGAGCTGAAGTGATCGCTGAACTATAGGCGAAGGATCTTGATCCTGCTGCTCAACTTGAAAACAATACTCTAACCAGTTTTGAAGATATTGCCTTACAGCTTCATGGCTATGCCGGTAATATGAGATGGTGGCATAAACCTACTCCAGAGTAGGTCTAGAATAGTTTTCTCGACTTTTTCCGTAGTTTGGCAGCGGTGATATAACCTCGATCACATCTCGATCCCCAGTTTTTGCTTGAAGAAAAAACCCTGCTTCTCAAATCGGATGTGATTTATCTTCGCAGAGGATGGTTTCAATGCGGATACGAGTACTCTTTAAGCGAACACCCTTTGCAGCTAGAAAATTGAAGTAAGCTTCTAGTTGAATCGGCAGGATTCTCTCATCAATCAGGTTGCCTGTATCGATAAATTACAAGCTATTAGACGGCTGAGGTCACAGTGCATTAGGATCAGGAGTAGCGCGTTGAGTTTCTGCTTCGCGAACCCTTTAGCTATTTCCTCTGTGCCTATGGACGGCCTTGTACAGCAGCGGCTACACCATATTTTGGATAGTTATTCGCTGGTTGGAGAAGCAGGTGAAACCTTTGCTATGAAGCTGGTTTCCCTAACTAAGGGCTATCCTTGGTTCATTGTTGAGCTGGCTTTGACAGAAGTGTTGGTGCAAAACTGGCTGCGGTATCCCCTGCCGCGAGGTGTTCTTTTTTTAGAGCAGGTTGAAGAGCGCTTGCAGGTCTGGCAGAAGACGTCTAGGGTCTCTAGCTGCTTGACACCGGACCAGTTTGAACTGATTACAGGATTATCTCCACTGTGCTTTGATGCGTTGAATATGCCGTCTGGATACCCCGACAAGCCTAGAATGCTAGCAGTCGAGAGTGGCTTGGGCGATCGCTCCTACACCACAAACTGAAATGCCGTGCTGCCTGAGCACAGTCGCTGCGGTTCTTACTGTCGTGCCTGTCGTATAGATATCATCGAGCAGCAAGACTGACTGTTGGGGGTGGCGGTGTTGAAAATCGGAACCAAGCGTAAAGGCTCCCATTAAGTTTTGCTGGCGCGCTGCGACGCCTAATCCAAATTGAGGAGTCGTTTCCTGTTGCCGAACCAACCCCCTACGGATAAGAGTCAAGCCCGTCCGCCGACAGAAGGCATCGGCTAGCAGTTCTGCTTGGTTAAACCCGCGTTCGCGAAGCTTTTTGATGTGCAATGGAATGGGTACGACCAGAGGTGGTTTGCGCGTTTTTAGCGGGAATGCCTGCCAACGTTCTCCCAGGGCAAATCCCAAAGGTAGGGCAAGGTGGCGATTACCGTCATATTTCAGAGCTGCGATCGCCTGTTTCAAAGTTCCTTGATAGGAGCCTGAGGCTAAGATGGCTAAGGCTGCTTCTGTTGTTGTCGCTGACTGACGGTAGAACTCGCTCTGAAGCTGACGCCAGCAGGCAGGACAAAAATCCTGCGGGGCGGCGCGATTACACAACGGACAGGTCCTTTGCAGAAATAGGTTCGTGATTGCTTGAAAAGATTGACCCCACATATTCCGATCCCCTTAGATGGATGTGTTTGATCACGATTAGTGAGAAGGTTGCGGTCTAAGTCTTAGATCCTCATCCTTGCTGACAATGCTTTTGTTGGAAAGAGTGAAAATAATGAGAAATACACTTCGCCTCGAAGAAGTCATCTCTTAGACTTAGGAAACTTCCTGGCGCCGAGTTGGTTAATCGTGGCTGCCTATCATGGCCTGAAGTTAACCCAATCTAAACAGGATTTGCTGATGGTGTGTCTGAATTTTTGCGAGCCTCTGCAGCCTCATGTCTGTGTTTTACCCCCTGAAGGACATTGCCGACGTTCATCCTATGCATGTAGGGGAAATGGCCAAGCTGCTATACGAGCTTCAGCAGGCTGGGCAGGTGATTCCTGAAAGCTGGGTAATTACGGCTGCATACTTTCAAGAAGCCCTCCAAAAGCTGACGGCACGTGAACCTATCTTTGCCGACTGGCCTCAGTTGCTTTGGCAAACACTTGACCTACAAGGCTATGCCGGGCAGCACCTGGCACAAAGGTTGTGTCAACCCTTATTGGGGCTGTCCCTGAATTTATCTCAGGGACCTTTGCTTGAAGCCATCGGAACCCCCGTTGTGCGTTTGTTGCCTTCTCTATGGTTGGGCGATACCGATGCTACTGGCGACTTTGCTGAGATGATAGGTACCCAAGTTTGTTGGGCTGAAGCGGGGGCCTTGGAAACCGCCATCAAGCGGTTGTGGGCTGAGCTAGTCGGTGCTCGCAGTATTGCTTACTGCAGTCATCGATACGGTGCTAGAGGATCGCGATCGCAAGCTTACCCGCAGGCAATGAGTGTTGCAATTGTCGTTCAGGCGGTTGAACCTGCGATGCTATCGGGAACCTTCACAATTCGCTCTGATAGTGTGACGATTCAAGTCGTTCAAGGATTATCGCAGGCGATCGTCCAGTCTCTTCCGGATACTTATCACGACAATTTATCGGCAACTGTACCTGTCTCCTGGCAACCGGGATATCAAGAGCAGAGTTACCAGCCCATGGCAGCTCGTTTCCCCTTGGATGAGTCACAGGCCAATCAACTAAGAGACTGTTTGGTGATTACCCCGATTACTACAACGGCCTCAGAGGTCCTTTCTCCTGAAGCAGAAAGTAGCTTACTGACAACTGCTAGACAAATTCAGACCTGGGCAACAGCGCCCCTAAAGGTGGAATGGACTCTACCAGCAAGTAATGCCAATGACCTCAAAATAACCCAAGCTTTTGGGTGGCCTTTGACTCAAGCTCGTGAATCAGCGCCTGACCACAGTGCCAAAGTTTCCCACCCCCTTTCCCAACTCTCCGGGAACCCAGCTTCGCCTGGCTGTGTTGTGGGCAGGGCATTGGTGATCCATCCCAACAATCCGCTGCCAACTTCAGCCCACCAGCAAATTATCGTGGCGCGAGAAGTAGCCCCGCATTGGCTCCCGTTGCTGAAAACAGCGACTGCTGTGGTGTCTGAGACCGGTGGGCTAACCTGTCATGCGGCCATTCTGGCGCGCGAATTGGGCTTGCCGGCTGTGGTCGGTGTTACAAATGCGACTCAAAGCTTTCAGACTGACGATACGCTGCAGTTAGACGGCGATCGCGGGGTGGTTGAAATCATCTCAACTGAGCAGGCGGCTGTTTCTCCCTCATCCTCGCCTCCAGTACTCTTTCAATTTGAGCATCAGACAGAAATCTGGCTGAATCTTAGCCAACCAGACCGAGCCGAAAGGATGGCATCACTTCCTGTTGCTGGCATTGGTCTACTGCGATCGGAATGGTTGATGATGCCGGTTCTGGATCATCAGCATCCTTATCTGTGGATCAAAAAGGGCGATGGGGAGCTATTACAGCAGCGCCTGCTAACCCAACTTCGCCCTATTTTGGCAGCGTTTTTCCCGCGTCCTGTGCGATACCGCAGTTTAGATATTCGCTCCAACGAATTTGCTCAATTGCAAGGGGCTCCGCGTGTCGAATCGAACCCCATGCTGGGCATGCGCGGGACGTTTGGCTATCAGCAGCATCCAGAATTTTTCCAGTTCGAATTAGCGCTGCTCCGACAGCTTCAGTCCGAGGGATACACTAATCTGCAACTACTTCTACCCTTTGTGCGCACGGTTGAAGAAGTCCAGTATTGCTGGCAACTGATCCAGGCGTCTGGCATTCATCAAGCCAATGCCTTTGAACTTTGGATTATGGCTGAGGTCCCCTCTGTGCTGTTTTTGATGCCTCAATATGTGGCTGCGGGTGTCCAAGGCATTGCTCTGGGGACCAGTGACCTCACTCAGCTGTTATTGGGGGTTGATCGCGACCAAGCTCTCTTCTCAACTCACTTTGATGAGCGTCACCCAGCTGTACAAGCCGCGATCGCTCACCTCATTCAACAAGCCCGTACCCTCCAAATACCCTGCACCCTCTGCGGTGTCGCCGCCGCTCACCATACCGAACTGGTCAAATCCCTCGTGCAGCAAGGCATCACCGGTATCTCGGTCGATGCTGCCGCGATCGAAGCGACGGCTCGGGCGATTGGGCAAGCGGAGGGAGAGTGGCGGGTAGAGGGTGAAGAGTAGGGGAGTGGAAGGGTGGAAGGGTAGGAGGGTGGAGAGTAGAGAGTTAAATAACGATAAGGAATCCCACTACTCATATCCATTACCTATCACCCACTATCCCATCTCCCTA
>JBCBJE010000500.1:0-4752 GCA_038523735.1 Cyanobacteria bacterium J06626_18
ATCTCAGTTAACTTAACCAACGCAGCGGGCACAGGTGATGCCGTAGGGACTGTGACCTTAGAAAATACGGAGTATGGTTTGCTGGTGACGCCTGATTTAAGAAACCTTTCCGCTGGGCTACATGGGTTTCATGTCCATGAAAATGCTGATTGTGGCCCCGGCGAAAAAGAGGGGCGCACGGTTCCAGGGCTGGCTGCAGGCGGACATTTTGATCCAGACTCAACAGGCAATCATGAAGGGCCTTATGCCGCCGGACATCTGGGCGATTTGCCACCGCTGTATGTAGATGAGGAAGGCATCGCCAATGTCCCAGTGCTCGCCCCTCGCCTCATCGTGACAGATATTGCTCAACGGTCTTTGATGATTCACGCGGAGGGTGACAACTTTGCGGATGATCCGGCACCCCTGGGCGGCGGCGGTGCGCGTCTGGCCTGTGGCGTAATTTAGAGTGCCCGGACTCCGACAGCACTTCCTTGCCTTCTCTGATGGGAACAATAAAGACAACTAAGTTTTGTGGACAGACGGCAGACGTTTCCGAAATGCCTGGTCAAGTTTTGTAGGTAAGAGGGCGATTTAATAACTGGAATCGCCTGGAATCTAGGATCCGTTGCCTCTGCCCAAACGCCTTGGAACGCGATCGCGTTCCGAGGGTGTTCTTCACTATGAGGTTGTCATGTCGTCTATGAACCCAAAGGAAAATTCTTCTAACTCGAATCAAGCAGGTCGCGCTGCTGCCGCAGGTGTAAAGGTTGCCATGAAAGGCGTTGGTGGCAATTTAGCAATGGCCTCCCTTGTCACAACGGGCCTGCTATTTGGCATGGTCTTTGTGCTGATTATGTGCCTGCTCTTCATTATGGAGAGCGAGAATCCCAGCGTTGGCCTCATGATTGCGATCGCGGCAACTCTGATCTTCAACCTGGTGGTCTTTTTTCTGTCGCCCTTCTTGATGGATCTGACCCAGAATTGGCTGTACGGTACCCAGTGGGTCGGTATAGCTGAAGTGCGTCGCCACAGCCCCGAAGCCGCCCGTGTGATTGAGCGAGTTTGCCGGGAGCACAAGCTGCAGCAACCCCGCTTGGGCATCATTGATGATCAAAATCCTACCGCTTTCACGTACGGTTCGCTGCCGAATACTGCTCGTTTGGTCGTCAGTCGTGGACTCTTTACCTATTTGGATGATGACGAAGCAGCGACAGTCTATGCCCACGAGTTAGGCCACATCGTCCACTGGGACTTTGCCCTGATGACCTTGGCTGCAACCCTGGTACAAACCATGTACCTGATCTATGTCTTTGGGCGACGGATGTCGCGCGGCGGTGGAAATAGCAAAGCTAAAGATGCGGCTCAAGGTTTGGCCTTGGCTGCTTACGTGTTTTACATCGTCGGTACCTATGTGATGCTGTATCTATCGCGCACACGGGAATATTTTGCCGACCACTTTGCGGCTGAAACTACGGGCAATCCCAATGGCCTGTCCCGCGCCCTGGTGAAAATTGCCTACGGCATTGTTGAAGAGGGACAGCGTACTCAAGAACCTAGCCGCCTGCTGGAAGGAACCCGCGCTCTGGGGATCTACGATGCGAAGTCAGCCAACTCAACCGGAACGGCTTACCGCGTGGCAGCTAGCCCCGATCGCATTGGCCGGGTGTTCCTATGGGACTTGTTCAACCCTTGGGGCTGGTGGATGGAACTGAACTCCACCCATCCCCTCACCGGTAAGCGGGTCCGTGCTCTCAGCACCTACGCCGAGCAGTTGGGACTACCCACCGAGTTTGGCATGAGTGAAGTTGTGCGTGAGGGGAACCGCCTGAACAAGCAGCGCCTCTACAGCAACTTTGCCTTGGACGTCTTGCTCCATAAAGCAGACATCTTGGGCCTGCTGATTGGTCTCGCGATCGGCTTCTTTGCACTGTCTACAACTGGCGGTTTGCTGATGGGAGCCCTCATTGGTTTGGGTATTGGCATCCTAGTTAAGCGGACAGTTATGTATCCCGACTTCAACCGGGCACCTCAAAAAGATGTGCTGACGCTGATGTCTGATCCCTACGCCAGCCCCCTGCGCGGGCAACCCGTAAAGTTGGACGGCAAGCTGATTGGACGCGGCGATGCAGGCTACAAATTTGGCTCCGACCTGAAGCTGCAGGACAAGACAGGGATGCTATTCCTGCGCTATTCCTCCCGCTTCGGTCCTATCGGGAATTTCCTGTTTGGGGCGAGTCAGGTTGATGGATTAGTCAACACAGACGGCAGCGCTCTAGGCTGGTTCCGTCGCGGCATTGCTCCTTACATGGACCTAGTTCGTTACACCAGTAGCGGCAAAGTTATCAACAGCTATCACCGCTTCTGGTCTCTGCTCCTAGGTATCGGCTGCATCGTAGCCGGATTAGTTCTGCCAATGATGCTGTTGTCGTAAGCTCCAAGTTATCGATTTCATGCATACGGGAGATGCTGCGATGTTGTTGGCGTCTCCCTTTTTAGTATCAAGGGATAGGGGAAGAGTAGAAGGGCGAATGAATTCGGAATTCGGAATTCGGAACAGGTAGTCGTAGGGTGGGAATTGATGAGTAGGAGAGCCTGTTAATACCTCACCGAACTCCATGCTCACCGTCTTGAAAAGTATATGAAGGGGTGGAGGGTGTCGTAGGTGTCGTAGAGCCCTCCCTGCATAGCTGACGTTAGCGCAAAACAATACACCGTATCAGGCTGTGCTCTGTGAAAAAGGCCAGTTGCCAAAGGGAGCCTGCATGAAAAAGCATCGACATCGACGAACACTGACGCTGATAAGCATTAGCACCATTATGACGATCGCGATCGCAATTGCAATGGCGATCGTAGCGGTCCGCTACTCAACTGCATTCAAAACCTCGCCCCTTGGTCGGACTGTGAGACATTTCCAGGGGGAACCTGGCGCGACTCAAAGTGTCAACGACGCTGCCGATTTAATCATTGCGTCAGGATGGGAACCAGAACTGCTATTGCTGTCCGAACAGCTTATAGCTGAATACGGACCAACCGCGACCACCCTACTAGAGGTATTCACCAATCACTATTTATTGCCTGTAGAACGACTACCTCAAAAATTCCACGAGCTAGGATGGTTTGTTAGCACAAGAGAGCCCCAACTCATTCTGCGGACAGACGAGACGACTGCCACACCCACAGCAATGGTTCTTAGTTGGGGGAACATGCGCCATGCTGTAATCGTTTACGCCCAACCACCCACAGTTGCCCCTCAAGGTTTCTTCGTCCGCCAAGTCGGCGATCGCATTTACGTGATTGCTAATGAAAGCTGATTCCTAATGCTTATGCTGATTCGTGCATATCACCCCAACGATTGGCCGCGGCTGTGCGAGATTCATGATTTGGCCCGCCTGGATGAGCTGCGACGCTCCATTGGTGAAGCTGCCTTTATTCCGTTAGAGAAGGCCGCTGAGACAGAAGGACTGTTTGATTTGCGCGTTGATGTTGCGGAAATCAACCATCGCGTTGAAGGGTTTGTGGCGTTCTCACCAGATGAACTGGCTTGGCTCTACGTGGCACCGGATGCCTATCGTCGCGGCATTGGCAGGGCATTAGTTAGGCATGCGATCGCGCACGCCGATCCGACTCTAACGGTGGAGGTGCTAGAAGGCAACGACCCCGCCCTACAGCTCTATCTTTCGGAGGGGTTTCGGGTACTCGAATATCGCCGAGGACAACTCACAGGTAACGAATCATTTGCGGCTGCAGGCTATGCTCTAGAACGTACTCATACACCGCACAATGTATCAGGGCAGTAACATACAAGCGCACGATTCCATAAATGTCCAGATCCCAGGTTTCTAGCGGAGTCGGGTTATACTATTGCAGCTTAGTTGCTGTTAGGACAGCGATAAGACTTTCCCTCCTGTCAACTGAAACCGTAATCAGTTATGCCTAACAGCCCCAACACCAACCCAATTTTTGAAGACTGGCGCGACCGCTTAGATCGGATCGAGCAGCAGCAATCAATTAATACGCAGGCGATCGCGGCTCTGACCGAACAGCTGATAATTACACGTCAGGACCATGATCGGCGTATGACAGACCATGATCGGCGTATGGCAGAAATCGATCAGCGGCTGGCCCGATTAACTCAGCTTACAGAGCGTTTTGTGGATCAGACCCTCAGCCATGACGCACGACTAACAGCGCTAGAGAGAGCAAGTTAGTGACGATGGCGAAGAATATTGATAGACTTCCAGGAATCATCATACCGACGTAGCTTAGTGATGAATAGAGAGCCGCTGCGGCCTGATAGCTTTGACCTAGAATAGATGAACACGTAATTTTTATCTCCTGACAAGCATTCATGACAGCAACCGAGCTTTCACCCGAGGCCATGCAGTCTGAGGTTGAGAAACGGCGTAACTTTGCCATCATTTCTCACCCAGACGCGGGTAAGACAACCCTCACCGAAAAACTGTTGCTGTACGGAGGTGCGATTCACGAAGCCGGGGCAGTGAAAGCTCGTCGGGCTCAGCGCCATGCGACCTCTGACTGGATGGCGATGGAGCAGCAGCGGGGTATCTCCATTACCTCTACCGTGCTGCAGTTCGACTACCACGATCGCCGCATCAACTTACTAGATACTCCCGGACACCAAGACTTCAGCGAAGACACCTATCGCACCCTAGCTGCGGCAGATAATGCCGTGATGCTGGAAGATGCCGCCAAAGGACTGGAGCCTCAAACCCGCAAGCTGTTTGAAGTGTGTCGGATGCGCGACATGCC
>JBCBJE010000501.1:0-4744 GCA_038523735.1 Cyanobacteria bacterium J06626_18
ACCCGCTACTGCCCAGAGTGAAGCTCCCCCCCCGCCACCACCACCTTCCAAACGGACTCGGCTGCGCGAGGCGATCGCCCCTTACCTCAGCAACCAGCAGCTCATGCTAATTACTCAAGCGGAGCCTATGCGGGTGCTGTATTCCGAAGAACATGGACAGCGGCGGCTATATCAGGTCGTGTTCCGCGATCGCCGCACCCAGCAGCCGTTTCAGATTCAGGCCAAACTAACGCTGGATGCCACCCGCAACAGCACTCTGCAACAGCTATTGTCAGAAACGCCTGCTGGTTTGCCAACCACAGCAATTGCCCTCACGGCTGCTCACGTGAACCCTAGTCCTCGTCAGGCCCGGGGCACTTTTTTCGACGATGCGATCGCGCTCGTCATGGCTGGCCTCGCCGGTAGCGGTCGCTTGCGCCCCATTTCCATTCCCCTCCGGGCACTCATCCCACAGCAGATAGAGGGATTTCTATGCGTGAGTCAGCCCGGCTGCGAGCCAGCATTACGGCCTCTCTTTCAGCAACCCCGAGCCCAGTGGACATTGGGGGAAGCCACAGGCCATGTCGCAGCTAAGATAATCGATGCCGACAGCCGATTGCTAGACCTCGTGATGCAACCCGACTGGCGCTGGCATCTACAGCATCATCTCATCCAGCGCGGGATTCCTCTATTTGCCTTTGATGATGTCCCTTTGGATGATCCGGACTTTGAGACGATTCAAATGGGAGCTATTGCTAACGTTGTGCGGACAGCAAAAGCCCGCGACCTCAGTTTTCGTCCCGAGGTACCTGTGACTCGATCCGTCGTCGCTTCCGCGTTAACGCGTCTACCGGGAGAAGATCTAGCCTTAGCTACCCAGACGAGTACATCCTTTGAGGACGTATCGCGCAATCATTGGGCCTTTAACGCTATCCAGAAAGCGATCGCGATCGGTGTCATGGGAGCTGAAGTGCCAGGTGTTTTCGCCCCCAGTAGAGTCCTCTCGAAGCGACAGCTGTGGCATATTGTGCGATCGCTCTATCCTGCCAACGGCAGCCTTCCCCCCTTCACCGAAGACGATACCCCCGCCCGTCGCCGTCATCTCTCGCGGAGTCTGTATCCTATTTTGAAAGCGCGACTGAAGCTGTGAGGAGGGAAATGGGATGGATGGGTAGAAGGGTGATGGCGTAAGGGAGTGATGGGGTGGTGGGTCAAAGGAAAAGGGGAAAGGGGGATCAGAATCCGTAAGGTCGAGGCATTTGGCCCATATACTGGCTACCCATCAAAACTCTACGATCCAAATGCCTTGCCCCAAACACCATCAACCATCAACGTAGGGCTGTGCCTTTCCCGTAGGGTAGAACCTAAAACCAAGAACTAGCTACCCTCCACACCCTACGGTTTCCCTACCCCAGCAATCTACCAGGAACCGTTTTATGATGAAGAGGCATTTTCTGTTGCCTGGAGCAAACAAGCACAGTTCACATGACCGCTCAACTTCTTTCCCGCGACCTCGAAAAGCGCATCTGGACCTGGCAGGGGCACCAGATCGGTTACACCGTACAGGGTACAGGCATGCCGCTGGTACTGGTGCATGGCTTCGGAGCCTCCCTCGGTCACTGGCGCAAGAACATTCCAGTGCTAGCGGAGGCAGGCTATCAGGTTCATGCTTTAGATTTGTTGGGCTTCGGAGCTTCCGATAAGCCTGAAATGGCTTACTCAGTGGAAGTATGGGAGTCACTACTGCAGGACTATTGGCGATCGCACATCCAGCAGCCCGCTGTCTTCATTGGCAACTCGATTGGGGGTCTAATCACGCTCATGATGCTGGCCAACTCGCCTGAAATGGCCCGGGCTGGGGCGCTTTTGAACTGTGCGGGTGGCCTTAACCATCGTCCCGAAGAGCTGCCGCCACCTTTGCGTTTGGTCATGGGGACGTTCACAAAGCTGGTCAGCTCCGAGCTATTAGGACCGATTGTGTTCAACGAGGTACGGCGCAAATTTAGGATTCGCGGTTCTTTGAAGCAGGTTTATTGCAACCGCGAAGCAATCACCGATGAACTGGTCGAAATGCTCCATGGCCCGTCTTGCGATCCGGGAGCACAGAAGGTCTTTGCTTCGATCATTGCAGCGCCCCCCGGACCAAAGCCGTCAGAACTACTGCCACAGATTCAGCAGCCGTTGTTAGTCCTATGGGGTGAGAACGATCCTTGGACGCCAATTAAGGGCGCAGACATGTATCGCAGTCTCAGCGCAAATCCTGCGGCCCAACCACCGGTAACGTTTCACGCGATTTCTGAAACAGGGCATTGTCCGCACGACGAGCGCCCCGAGGTAGTCAATTCGCTGATTATGGACTGGCTCAGCACTTTGGAGGCGTAATCGCCGCAAAGCTCATACCACCGTGCAGGTAAATCGCCTCTACAGTTACGCTCCACTGCCTCACGAGTTCTGACTTAATGCGCTGTCCGCCGCTGAAGGTGCCCTTGCAAGTATAGGCTTCACCGTCAAGTATCCAGATCGCGACTGTTTTGGCGGTGGGATTGACAATCCAGTACTCGGGGACTTTCGCGATCGCGTAACCGACCAGTTTCGATTCCGTATCCTTCTTGCCGCTGCTGGGGCTAACCACCTCGATTACAAGTAGCGGCGGGTTCCCGAGAAGGAACACAGATGAGGCATCTGTTTCCTCAAGCGCTTCCCACTGTGCTGCGGTAACCACAACCAAATCGGGTATGTAGCTATCGTCATCAGAAATCTGAACCCCTTGGCCTGTCACAGAAGGTTCCCAGTTAGCACTAGTCTGCTTCGCATATTCGCTGAGGGCATAATCAAGTGTGCGTTGAATGCGGTGGTGCTTTTGCCGGGGAGGATTCAATTCAACCAGCTCTCCATTCACCAGTTCAACACGCCGTTCACTCTGGGGTAGTTCTAGATATTCCTCAAAGGTAAGCTTCGAGCCAGTGATCGCTTGTGTCATCTTTATGAGACCTAGGAGAACTACTCCACGAGACTAGAATCAACCGACATGAGGGTAGTTACCAGCATAAGTTCAAGCGGTTGTCGGCTAATGGTTTGAGTATAGCCGGCATGAAGATACGGCAGATACTCACTTT
Source organism: Cyanobacteria bacterium J06626_18 (assembly GCA_038523735.1). GTDB lineage: Bacteria > Cyanobacteriota > Cyanobacteriia > Phormidesmidales > Phormidesmidaceae > SIO1E4. Next base: position 3,096 of record JBCBJE010000501.1, read on the forward strand.
GTTCAGCCACATAGGTCTGCATGAAAGCCAGGCTACTTGCTTTAAGATATTGTCTGGCGAGCATCGGATCAGGTCCAGCCAACTCGGCAGGCAGGGCCAAATCCTCATGAATCGAGACATCCAAAGCCGAATAGACATGGGTCCCTTCTTGGATCACCATGAGATACTTGTCTGCTCCTTCTAACCAAGCAAAGGGGCGGACCTGTTCCAAAATCGCAGGTGCGATCGCATCATGACTCCCGGCAACTAGCATGGTCGGGGCATTCATTTGCTGCAATCCATCGCGTCCAAAGATGCTGCTACCGATAGCATTCATCGTAAAAACGGCTGTAATTCGCTCATCCTGAAGGGATAGGAAAGCATCCTCCTCTAATTCCAGCAGAGTGCATTGGAGGAGCAGCGAGAAATTCACCAAGTTGAGGCCATCAGCGTCAGCAGCACAGTCTGCTTGCAGTCCCTCCAAATCAAACTCTGCTCCGGCAAGGGCAAACGCGATATAGCCGCCAAAGGAGTGACCCATCATCCCCACCTGCTGCAGATCTAAGCGAACGGATTGCGGGCTGGTTTGGGCAAGCCGCTCGAGCTCATCTAGCAAGAAAGAGACATCCTTAGGTGCCTCAATAAATTCTCTGGGGTCAACCACCTCATTAGCCATACCGCTGAAAAGCTTTTGTATTTGCTGGCTGTTGACTCCAGGATGGTCTAGCAGCACAACCCCAAAGCCATAACTGGCTAGGTGCTGGGCTAAATCGACAAAGCTCCGGCGATCCGATCCTAGACCGTGAGAAATTACGACAACAGGAACGCGCTCCGAGGATGCAGCCTGTGGTTGATACAGATCTGCCTCAATCGTGCGATCGCGCGTTTGATCATACGCCCTCAAGGTTTCTACCTGCCATTCGAGGGTACCCGGCTGCTCTAAATCACGGTATTGCGTAAAGTCGACGGCTGTCGCAGTTTCTATTTCTAACGCTGCCTGCTGCTCAATTAGCGCTAGCATCTGCTCAGTTTGTTCGAGGAGTTGTGCGGTTGCTCCAGCGATTTGTACAACTCGTGGACCATTGACACGGACAGTTTGAGTCGGAAACTGCTGCAGCACATTGAGGATCGTTAACCCTTCCGCATCAGCCGCTGCAAGGACTACTGCTGAGCGCAAGGCATGAAAGCCATTGAGGCCAGAATCCGTTTGGACTAAATCCCCCAAGTACTGCAGTAGAACTTCGCCTAAAGAAGAGTACAGGAATTGGGAGACTGTAACGTGGCCTAACTCTACTGGGGTCAATAAAAAAGCTTGGAGTTCTTGGCGTTCTTCAGAGGTCGTATCTTGTAAATAAAAAGCCAGCTCATCCGTAAGTTGACCTTCACGGGCAAACGTAGCTAAAGCATCAACAGAAATCGCAACTTCTATAAGGCCGTATGAGAATATGACTTGTTCAGCAGCCAGCGATGGTAAAGCCGTAACCGCGATCGCGAGACTACCGAATATCGTCCCCAGAAAGCGACGCAAATGAGAGTTCTGCATAGACATGAATGGAAAGCTCAATGTTCAAAAGAATAGGCAGCAAATATCAGGGGTCACCGGATAGGAAGACCTGAAGCGAGAAACACTAAAACAGTTAAATTGATCGTAGAAATCCTCATGCTCTATC
>JBCBJE010000502.1:0-4733 GCA_038523735.1 Cyanobacteria bacterium J06626_18
CAATCATCGCCAAAGAGCAAAAAGTCATCCACGTAACGCAGGTAGCCACGGACCTTCAGCGATTCTTTTATATAGTGGTCGAATCTGTTGAGATACACATTGGCAAAAAACTGGCTGGTGAGGTTGCCGATGGGTAAGCCCACGCGCCGTTCTAATGGAGTGAGCAGCGTATCGCCGGGAAAATAGATCAGTTCTTCTGATTGGGGGTTGCTGTTGTCGATGATAGTATCGATGAGCCACAGAGTATCGGGACATTTGATCCATCGGCGAATCTGCTGTTTGAGGATGGCATGATCCAAGCTGGGAAAATATTTGCGAACGTCACACTGCAAGACATAGCGGCGCGATCGCGCAAATTGCACAGCCCGTCGCAGTGCTTTATGGGTGCCATACCCCACCCGATTAGCGTAGGAGTCATCAATGAACGATCGCTCTATAAGAGGCACAATCACATTACACAGCGCATGATGCACAACGCGATCGCGATAGGGTGCAGCCGAAATCAACCGAGGCTTGGGGTCAACAATTTCAAAGGTGCGATACGCCCCTGGCTGATAGGTATGATTTTGCAGTTCCGCCTGTAATCGCAGCAGATTACCCTCCAGGTTATGGTTAAAGGCCAGCACATTATCGCGGAAACGTTTACCCCGTTGCGCTTGTTTGGCAGCTTGCCATAAATTCTCGAAGGCGATGATTTGGGGCCAGAGGTAACCGTAACGTTTCATAGGAACAAGCGTATGCAAAGTTAAGAAAGCTCCTCGTCACCTGAGCCGCTCCACTGCTTTACAAAGACAAGAAAAGCCTCGGCACGCCCTATTTGCACCTGGGCTTCAATTTGCGTAGCGGTTGATGCAGCATCATAATCGGCTTTTGTACGGGCCTCTTGCGCCTGAATTAGATGTCGATGAAATTCTTTCGGAACCTGGCCTGTTTTGGCAAAGCGTTCACCAAACTTGCTGATTACAGCCGTATGCTTTGAAAAAGAGAGCTCCTGAGTCAATAAAAATACTTCTGCTACATAAAACATTGCGTAGTATGCACGTGAAACAGCCGCATCGTAGAGGGCTCCTTCAAGTAATAATCTTGCCGCCCGCAAGCTGTCTTCGGCCTTACTGATGAGTTGCTGCTGCTCAAGCTTCACAACGGAATCCCCTCTTGAACGACATTGCGAATCAGAGCGCAATCCTGAGCCCGGTAGCGATCAGCCGATACAAAAATATTGCAGATAACAACGCCATACGCCAAACAAAGATTAGCCACCAACTCACCCGTGCGCTCAATCTCTGCCCAAGCATCAACCTCTCCCAAGAGAACGACCATGACATCAATATCAGAGTCAGCGTCGGCATCTTTACGAGCTTGTGAGCCAAACACCATTAATCGCTCTAGTCGTGAACCATAGAGCATCCTAAAATGCTGTCGTAACTCATTGAGAATTTGAGCAAGCTGTGGATGTTGCATAATGCGCTCCTGCGAACAATCTCAGGAATAACTGCGGGCTCCTGAATCCTAGCTTCTAACTCTTCACTCCTCCCTCCTAACTCATCCCCTCCACCCCTCGAATCCACCCTCCCAACTCCACCCCAACCTCATTAATCTGCCGGTGCATGTACTCATAACGTTTTAGCGATACCAACTCAAAATCTAAGAGTAGACGACACTGGTAACGTAATACTTGCAGGCGTGTATTCAACCCACGCAGCACTGATAGTCGGTTAGCTTTGGTGTAGCGAGCGGCAATCAAGCTATCCAGCAGATTATAGAGTTCTTGGATGATGCGATCGCCTAAGGTAAAGCGATGGGTGCGGGGGAGGCGATCGATAATGGGCACCATCCACTTAATCAGGTCGTAGGTTTTCTGGATAATGGGCAATTCTTCGGACATGGAATGACTTGAGCTTTGGTGAATCACCAGATTACAGGGAAAGGGGTTTATTTCTATCTCCTGTCTCCTGTCTCCTAAAAAAAATTCGATTCTCCTAACGGAGAGGCTGCGCCAACGGCTCGCTGCGCTCGCTAGAAGACGGAAAGAAAGAAAAAAGGAAGAAGGATACTTAGAGCCCTCGGGCCTCGCATACTACCCGAAAACCGATACTGCTGCTGCGGTTGCCGGGAGTGAAGTCGAAGCGATACGCGGACCGGCAATACCACGGAAAGTTGCTCCAAGAACCGCCGCGTAGAACTCGTCTATTTGATTCGGATTTCTCTCTGAAAACTGGTTCAAGCAGGCTTTGCTCTGCACTTCTCTCAACAGTCGCATCTAGATCTAACTCTTTAGAAAATTGCTCTCGAATCATTCGTTCCCATGCCCTGCCATCGTCCGGTGCCCCCTCATAATTTTTGTGCCAATGATCCTGACACCACTCCCAAACGTTGCCGTGCATGTCGTACAACCCAAAGGGATTGGGAGGAAATTGACCAACCGGAGTCGTTTCACCCCGTGAGTCACCTCCTGGCTCATTTGAGTACACACTGCCGTTGTAATTAGCGAGTTCCGTTGTGATCGTCGCCCCAAAATAGAATGGGGTAGTCGTGTCAGCGCGGCAGGCATATTCCCACTCAGCTTCCGTCGGCAACCGATAGGTCCGCCCTGTCTGCTCCGACAAGCGCACACAAAACTCTACTGCCTCATACCAGGACACTTTCTCCACCGGGCGCTCATCCCTCTTGAATTTCGCAGGGTCAGGGTCTAAATCGTGTGCTTGCTTCGGCAGGGCTGCCACCGCCCGCCACTGGGCCTGAGTCACAGGCGTTTGGCTCATAAAAAACGGTGAAACCTTCACCAGGTGCTGGGGGCTTTCATTGCTATAACGCCTATGTTCATCTTTCGGTGAGCCCATCATAAATTCGCCGCTGGGGATGGCCACTAGCTTCAGGGGCGGAATGTTCTCTGCCAGAGGCTCCTCAAAGTAAAAAGCTTGGCCAGCTTCTGTGTGGACTTCCTCGCCTCGGTCATTGACAGTTACGGTCTCAAAATCAAAAGGTTTCAGAGCCGCTTCTTGTGCTTCCGAAGCAGCCTGACCAAACGTAACCGTCGCGACCTCAAAGTCCACCAGGCTCACGGTAAAACCGGCAGTCTTTAAGTCACTGGCTAGCTCAGCTGTGGCATCAACAGGTTCCCCCTCGGCAACCCGGTCCGCCATATCGAGCAGTAGCGGCTGATAGCCGCGATCAGCTAAGAAATCACCGTAACTTTCCACCAGCGATGCTAGTCGAAAGCGATCGGCAGTCTCTACCTCCCCTAGCGCTAGCTGCTCCAGCGTTTGCCGAATTTCATCGAACGCCTCTCCGGGGCGGAGACAGGCCAAAGCTGTCCAGTGGGGTTTCTCTCCCAGTATCAGGGAACGATCCGAGTCCTCTGTGGTCAAACGATGGCGTAAATATGCCACCATAAATCGCTCCAAGTCTTTGATGCGATCTTCGGTAAATTGATCACGTAGGCGGCGTAGCAGGTAGCGACGGGTAGCTGCCTCCATCTCGTAAAGGTCATGGCCTGCTGGTGTACACAGCCCTGACAATAAGAGGTCAGCCGCCGCGTACCAAGGGCATTCCGGCAAAAAGGTCTCGCGCAGGCAATACACCACATCCGTGGTTAAGGTCAGGGGAAAGGCAGCATGGGCTGCCAGGTGGGTCGCTTGCAGCCCGTAACGCTGCTCAAATGCCTGCACCCGCTGTTGCGTAGGGTCCTGGGGAAAATGCTGTCGTCGTGAAGCTATCACCATGGCCCCATCTTCCTACACCAGGGGCCGAAGGAACAACCTATCATCGGCAACAGGTTGTTTTGCCAGCGCCAATATCGCCGGCACACTCAAATGGGTCATCCGACCATCTAACCAGTAAGCGACCTCGGCTGCCAGAGTACCGCTCCAGCGTTCGGAGGGCAGGGGGTTGAGCCAAATGAGCGATCGAATGCACGGGCTGAGACGGGTCAAAAACGTCATGAGCCCCTTACGGTGGTCATCCATCGGATTGGTCTGGGTAGCCCCTGCATCGCCCCAAATCAGCACAATGGTGCGTCGGGGGTGCATCCGTGACAACACCTGGTCCAGCGGCATGGCCTGGGTAGGGGTTTGCCAATCATAGACATACTCGTCGGGATAGGTGGTAAAGCGATAAAGCGTAGCGGGCGTAATTTGCTGATTTTTAATTGCTTCAATCAGAGGCTGCAGGGCAGGACGAAACGGCAGCATTACGTTGCTATCATCCACTAACACCACCAGCTCAACTCGTTTGCTCTTAACCGGGCGCATCACGACATCACTGAAGTACCCCTCCTGGGTAATCCGTCGAATCGTAGCCGCCAAGTCCAGTTCATGCCGAATCCCTTCTCTCAAGGGGCGTCGCAGCAGTCGCCAGCTATCCAGCACCGTCCGCTGTGGCAAGGGTAAATGAGTTGGGGTCAGCACCAGTCCAGTATCATCCACTTCTGGTAAACCGGCCACCCCAGTTTTAACCGCAACGGGAGCTTTTGCCGCTTCTGGGGAAGGCTGGCTGACCGGCATTTTACGGGGAGGCACTTGCGGCAGTCGTCGTGCCGGGCTTGGGGGTTTAGCCGGAGTGGACGTTGGCTTGACTTCACGACGCTGATGCGACCGGATCGCTCGTCGTTTTTGCTCAACGTAGCGGTCAAACACCGTTTCAAACACCTGCGCGTCATAATTGCGGCTAGGTTTTACCCACAGCACACAACAAACCTGTCGCAAATCATCCCAGTTTTGCCCCGCCCAGTTTTC